>JAPWUT010000153.1 GCA_028275425.1 Anaerolineae bacterium
GGCTTGCTTATAATGAGCTCGTCTCCGAGCATTCCCATGGCTTCCATCTGGCCCTCTTCACTGTTTATGATAGGCTCAAAGGCTTAAATGTAATGGAAATTAAGACAGCATATGATGCCTTGGAGGAATTTGAAAAAGATGAGCCAGCTTTTAAGCTTGGAAGGGAAAGGGTTCGGCTTTGGGATAAGATGGAGAAGTGGTTTGGAGGTTACGAGATTTACCAAAAGCTGCCTCCGCAGCTGGCTAAAGGCCAACTGTTAAAGAGCCTTGCTGAATAGCTTCGTTGTTGATTGTACAGGCTTTCTGCCTGAAAGGCGATTGAAGCGGCGGATAAAAGGGCTCATCCTGGAGAAGCTGTAAAGCGTGAGGGATAGGGCTTTTGTAATGCGGTGCCCTCGTTAAGTTTTTGTTACCTTCTGGAATTGTCCCCTTTGCGCGCTGTTTGTTAGTTGACTTTCTTCGCCTCTGGCTGCCATCGGTTTGGAGAGGCCGGTTCTGTTGTTCGTGGGGCTAAGCATCACGCTTCATGCAGCCTTGGCCTGGAATGTCATCGCAAGCCTGGGCAAAGCCTCGCTTCATCCCAAACATCGGGGGGATTGCTTCAGCGGCTTGTGCTGCCTCGCAATGACTTGAGGAACCCCTAAGGCTTTTGGAACGTCTAAAAATTGGAGGCGGCAAAATTGCCAGCCCTCACTTTAAGCGAGGAGGTAGTAAGATGAGAAGCGCTCTTCAAGCTTTGCTCATCGGCTTGTTTCTCCTGGGCCTGGTTGCAGGATGCGCACATCCATTGGTAGGCCCAGCTTCAGCAGAGGTCGCCCAATCTAATTTGGCAAGGGATATGAACCCCAACGTCCCCGCTCAAGACTTGCGGGAGCTGGTCCAAGGCAACAGTGCTTTCGCCTTTGACTTATATCAGGCTTTGCGGGGGCAAGAGAGCGGCAACTTCTTCTATTCCCCCTTCAGCATTTCCATCGCCCTGGCGATGACTTGGGCAGGTGCCAGGGGCAAGACGGAGCAGGAAATGGCGGACGTCCTCCACTTTACTTTGCCCCAAGAGCGCCTCCATCCGGCTTTCAACGCGCTGGACCTGGAACTGGCCCGCCGGGGTCAGAGCAAGAAGGGACAAGGATTACGGCTACACCTCGCCAATGCTATCTGGGGCCAACGTGGTTACCGGTTCCTTCCGCAGTTCCTGGACACTCTGGCCCGCAATTACGGTGCTGGGCTGAGGCTTCTGGACTTCAAGGGCGACCCAGAGAGGGCGAGGAAAGTCATCAATGATTGGGTCAGCGAACGGACCGATGGCCGCATCCAGGACCTAATCCCCAAAGGTGTGATTGATTTCTTGACCCGTCTTGTTTTGGCGAACGCCATCTATTTCAAGGCTGCCTGGGCCGAACCTTTTGACAAGAACTTGACCTCCGATGGCCAATTCTACCTGCTGGATGGAAGCCAGGTCATTGTGCCGATGATGCAGCAGACGACTGAACTCGGCTACATGAAAGGGGAAGGTTTCCAGGTAGTAGAGCTGCCATACGAGGGCGGGGAAGTGTCAATGGTCATCTTCCTGCCGGACATGGGGCGGTTTAAGGAGTTTGAGAGGTCATTGAGCGCCAAGCAAGTAGAGGAGATTTTAGGCAAGCTGGAGTATCCAGAAGTAACTCTGAAAATGCCTCGCTTTCGGGTGGAATCGGCCTTCAAGCTTGCCCAAACGCTGGCGGCGATGGGCATGCCTTCTGCTTTCCAGCCAGGTGAGGCTGACTTTTCGGGTATGGATGGCACCCGTACCCTTTACATCAGTGCGGTTTTGCACAAAGCTTTCGTCTCGGTGGATGAAGCCGGCACTGAGGCCGCCGCAGCGACAGCAGTTGTCGTTAAAAAGACTGCTCTTCCCAGCATGAGGGTGGAGGTAACGGTGAACCGCCCGTTCATTTTCCTCATCCGTGACCGTCTAACCGGCGCCATCCTATTTGTCGGGCGGGTGGTCAATCCTGGCTCATAGGGAACCTTAATTCGTCCAATTTCCCTCAGCTTTGGTTCACAGCCAGGGGGCAAGCCCCCTGGCCCCCCATTTGCCCACCCTCGTAGGCTTAGGGTTTGCCGTGGTTTTGGGCCCCACTCGTGGCGGGGTGGCTAATGTGGGCTACTCGCCCCCTCTTTTGGCTTTATGGGGGGACACCCCCCACAACCCCCTGCCATGGGGGCTCCGCCCCCTGGACCCCCGTTTTGCCCACCCCCGTTGGCTGAGGGTTCGCCTGCGTTTTGGGTCCCACTCGTGGCGGGGTGGCTAATGTGGGCTACTCGCCCCCTCTTTTGGCTTTGTGGGGGGACACCCCCCACAACCCCCTGCCATGGGGGCTTCGCCCCCCTGGACCCCCCATTGCCCATCCTCGTTTGCTGAGGGTTTGCCATGGTTTTGGGCCCCACTCGTGGCGGGGTTGCAAAAGTTGGCGAAGGCCAACCTCTGTCCAGGGGAAATTGGCTATGTAGCCCAGATTGCATTACAATTTTGTAGCTAAAAAGCTCGGCTTCGGAGGTTGTATGGCTAAAATGCAGAGGTGGCTGCTTGGGGTAAGCGTGGCGCTCATCTTAGCTCTGGGCACTTGCACAAAGGCCCCTACCCCCACTAAGCCAACTTTAATCCTGGCAACAACTACCAGCACTCAGGATTCAGGCTTGCTGGATGTGCTGGTCCCACTCTTTGAGAAGCAGACAGGATACCGAGTCAAGACCGTCGCTGTCGGTACGGGTGCTGCCTTGCAGATGGGCCGCGACGGGAATGCCGATGTCCTCCTGGTGCACGCACCGGCCGCCGAGAAGGAGTTTATGGAAGCCGGCTGGGGTAAAGACCGGTTCCTGGTTATGCACAACGATTTCGTGATTGTCGGACCAGGGGCGGACCCGGCTGGCATCCGAGGCTCGCCAACGGCTGCGGAGGCTTTCCGGAGGATAGCTGCAGCCAGCGCTACCTTCATCAGCCGAGGCGATGCCTCCGGCACACATCAGCTGGAGCTTAAGCTGTGGGATAAGGCCGGAATTGACCCCAAAAGGCAGGCTTGGTATGTGGAGAGCGGGCAGGGGATGGGCGCCACCCTAACCATCGCCTCCGAAAAGAACGCTTACACCTTGACCGACCGAGCCACTTATCTGGCTTACCGGACCAGCCTGAAGCTGGAAATCCTTGTAGAAGGTGACCCGGCTTTGCTGAACGTCTACCACGTAATCACAGTTAACCCTGAGAAGTGGCCCAAGGTCAACTACGAAGGGGCGCTGGCCTTCGCCCGATTTTTGATAGACCCTGCCACGCAGGAAATAATCGGCCGATTCGGGGTGGATAGGTTCGGACAGCCTCTTTTCTACCCCGATGCCAACAAAACCGATGAGGAGTTGGGTTCGCCGTGAGGTTAATCTGGGAAGGCATCCTAAATGCTGTGCAGTTGCTTTTCAGTAGCGACCCGGAGATTTGGCAAATCACCCTGCTTTCCCTCCGTGTCTCCGGCCTGGCCACGATTATTAGTTTAATCATAGGCTTGCCTTTGGGAACAGTATTGGCGCTGGGGCGATTCCCAGGCCGTTCTTTCCTCCTCAGCTTGGTCAACACTGGGATGGCTCTCCCTCCAGTCGTGGTCGGGCTGGTTGTTTCCATATTACTCTGGCGCAATGGCCCCTTCGGCTTTCTGAACCTGATTTATACCCCCGCAGCCATTGTCATCGCTCAGACTATAATCGCTACCCCGGTGGTTACAGGGCTTACGGCAGCGGCACTTCAGCAGCTTGACCCCCTCCTGCGCCTGCAGCTGTTGGGGTTGGGGGCTTCTCGCCTCCAGATGGTACTGGCCTTGTGGTGGGAAGCTCGCCTGCCTCTACTGGCGGCACTGATGGCCGGCTTCGGCTCGGTTATATCCGAAGTTGGCGCTTCCATGATGGTGGGAGGCAACATCAAAGGGCAAACGCGTGTCCTGACCACGGCCATCGTTTTGGAGACAAGCCGGGGCGAATTTGCGCGAGCTATAGCCCTTAGCATCCTGCTCCTCGCCTTGGCTTACATGGTAAACCTGACACTTACTTGGATTCAGCAGCGGGGGGCCAGGCAATGAAGACACTGCTTGAAGTCCGCAATTTGGTAGTCCGCTACGGTGAACGAACGATCCTGGAGGTTGAGCACCTGGCCGTTGCCCAAGGGGAGGTGCTGGCGGTCATCGGGCCCAATGGGGCTGGGAAGACTACTCTGCTTTTGGCTCTGGCGCGCTTGGTCCGGCCAGCGCAGGGGGAAATACTCTTCCGGGGGCGTCCGCTTAGCCCACGGGATGACCACGAATATCGCCGGCACTTGGCTTTGGTTCTGCAGGAGCCGCTTCTGCTGAGTGCCTCTGTCTTTGACAACGTAGCACTTGGCCTACGTTTCCGCGGCCTGTCCAGGGCCGAGATTGCCCGGAGGGTAGAAACGTGGCTGGAGAAATTGGGCATCGGGCACTTGCGGGACCGACCAGCAACCCAGCTTTCGGGCGGGGAGGCGCAGCGGGTCAGCTTAGCGCGAGCGTTCGTCCTTCAACCTGACCTGCTCCTC
>JAPWUT010000154.1 GCA_028275425.1 Anaerolineae bacterium
GCTTCCTGGGGGGCGCATTTGGATACTTCCACCCACCAAGGGGCGTTTTCCCTCTTCCAGCGGTTCCACTCCTTGTGGAGCTGGATAGCGGAAGGGAGGGGGCGGCCTTGCTCCAAAGCCTCCTTCAGGCGGGCCAGGCCCCAGTTGTAGGCAAAGCGTGCTGCCCCAATGTGCTTAGCCAAAGCTACGCGGGCCTTTTGGTTAGGGTCCAATTCAAAGCGAAAAGCCTGCCTTACTTCCACCGGTCTCAGCTCCGTCCTGGCTGGAATAAATGATAATAAAATCGCCAACAGTTGTCAACCCTTATCGGCCTCGGCACGAAGGGCATTGGGCCGGAGGGCCTAAAGGGGATGATTAAAGCGGCGTGAGAGGTTATGAGATTCTAAGGTCCGGCAGAACTATGGGGCGGGTGGAGTTGTCGGGCCTGGACATGACCAAGATGCCGCTCCCGTAGGCTCGGTGAAGCCTATCGGCTACTATTACTTCCTCCGGGGAGCCCTGGGCCAGGACTTTGCCCTCTACTAAAAGGGCAATCCTATCGGAAAATGAAGAGGCCAGGTTGAGGTCATGAAGGACGGCCAGGACTGCTAAGCCTTCGGCACGAGCCAGTCCCTGTATTAGCTTCAGGGTTGAGACTTGGTGGTGGATGTCCAGGTGCGCAGTGGGTTCATCCAGGAGAAGGACTTTGGGTTCTTGAGCAAGGGCTCTGGCCAAAATTACCCTCTGGCGCTCCCCTCCCGATAGCTCCCCCACAAATTTGTCCTGGAGGTGCCCAACCTCCGCCCATTCCATGGCTCTCTGCACTGCTTCAATGTCTTTCTTGCTGGCGATTCCGGGAAAGTGCAGGTAAGGGGTTCGGCCCAGAAGCACGCTTTCCCATACTGTGAAGGTTGGGGGAATGTAAGCTCCTTGGGGGACTAAGGCTACCACTTTGGCCAGGTCTTGCCTCCTCCAGCTTTTAAGCGGACGGCCCAGGATTTCTATCGCCCCTTCCTGAGGGGCAAGGATGCCGGCTATGAGCTTTATCAGGGTGGATTTTCCGGCCCCGTTCGGGCCTATTAGGCCCAATATCTCCCCACCCGATACCTGCAAGCTCACTCCTTTAAGCACTGGCTTCCCATCGTAGCTGAAGTGAACGTCCTTTACTTCCAATAGGACCATTCCGGCACCTCCGCTAAAAGTAGAAGACTTCTTTCTTGTAGCGGCGCAGGAGGTAGAGGAAGAAGGGCGCTCCCAAGAAAGCTGTAACCACCCCAATCGGCAACTCCCGGGGGGCGAAGAGGAGACGGATTAGCCCATCGGCCAGGATGAGGCAAAGTCCTCCCAGGATTGCACTCATGGGCAGCAAGAACCGGTAATCCGAACCCCATATCAGCCTCACCATGTGGGGTATGATGATTCCTACAAAGCCTATGACTCCGCTTACAGAAACAGCTGCCGCTGTGGCCAGGGAGGCCGAAGCTATTATGAGTAGCTTGACCCTTTCCACCTCCACTCCCAGGGCCATGGCTTGCTCTTCGTCCAATTGTAAGACGTTCAGGATGTGGGAATAGTAGGCGATGACGCCGAAAGCTATGGCTACGTAAGGCGCTATGGTCTTAATCCTTGCCCAATCGGCCAAGGCTAAGCTACCCATTAGCCAGCCCAAGAGGTTGATGGTGTGGAAGGCTTCCCGGGCGGTAAACATGAAGAAAGTTGTGGCGGAGGAAAGGAGTGCCCCTATTGCTACCCCGGCCAGGATGAGGGTTGTTATGGGCGCTTTACCCCCAACCCGCCCCAAGGAGTATATGGCCGCTGTAGCTAACATAGCTCCCCCGAAGGCGGCCAGGGATACGGCGTTCAGCCCTCCCCAGGAGAAGCGCCAGACAAAATAGATGGCCAGTGCGGCTCCAAAAGATGCCCCTGAGGATACACCCAGTAGGTAAGGATCGGCCAAGGGGTTGCGGAAAATGGCCTGATAAACGGCCCCGGCTACCGCCAAGGTCATCCCCACGATTCCGCCTAAGATAATCCTGGGGATGCGGATTTGGAACAGGATGGTTTGCCAGGTGGCAGGATACTCTCCTTGGCCAAGCAGTATCCTGGCTACTGCTGAGGCCGGGATTCCGGCCGCTCCCCAGCTTGTGGCTATCAGACTAACGGCTAAGAGGAGGAGGACGGCGACGGCCAATGAAAGCCATCGCCGCCTCCTTAAGGTTACCCTAACGGAAAGCATCGGGGTGCAGAACCTTAGCTATGAGCTCCAGGGCATCCACCACTCTGGGGCCGGGCCTTGAGGCCATATCCACTTGCTCCTGGGTCAATTCCACGATGCGGCCTTCCTTCACGGCTTTAATCTTATCCCAACCCGGCCGCTTGGCCACCGTCTCCGCCGATTCCCCGTAGGGGTGGTCGGCCAGGATTATGACATCGGGGTCTGCTGAGATTACGGCTTCATTGGTGAGCTGGGGGTAGGGGTGACCGGTGGCAATGTTCTCTCCCCCGGCCCTCACGATGATGTCGTGCACGAAGGAGCCAGGCCCTACACTCCAGAGGTCGCTGGAAAGCTCCCAGAAAACTTTGGGCTTCTTCCGGCCTTCCACTGCCTTGGCTACGGCGTCCATTCTCCTCTGCATATCGGCCACGAGGCTTTCGGCCTCTTTTTCTTTGCCGGTGATTTTGCCCACGAGCTTTATGCTATCAAGGACCTGGGGCAAATCGTGGGCGTCCACTACCACAGCCGTAAGGCCGAGTTTTTCCAGCTCAGGTAGAACTTGGGCGATGTGGATGCTGGAGACAAGGACCAGGTCCGGGTTCAGGGATAGGAGCTTCTCAATGTTAACGTCGCTAAAGCCCCCGACTTTGGGCTTAGCCTGGGCCTCAGGTGGGTAATTGCAGAACTCAGTTACACCTACCACTTTATCGCCGAGGCCGAGGGCGTAGAGGATTTCGGTTATTGAAGGGGCAAGGGAAACGATGGCTTTTGGCTCAGCCTTGATAGTTACTTTACGGCCGGCAGGGTCTGTTACGGTCATGGGGTAAGGGGAAGGTGTAGGGGTGGGGGTTGGAGGAAGGGGAGTGAAGGTCGGGGTTGGGGGTATAGGCGTTGGTGTAGGGGTTGGGGCAGGGCGGCAGCTTACCCCTGCAAGCAATAGGGCAACGGTGAAAATTGTTAGGGTTAAGATGGCAAGCCGTTTCATAGTGCACCTCCTTTTTGGGATTTAAAACAAAAATCCCCCCTGCTTAGCCGGGGGGTTGAAACAAAAAACCCCTTGCCTGCGATAGAGACAAGGGGGAACTTAGCGTCCCATTCCCCTGTGCTCGCAGGTTCCTGGAACCGGGCCCCGAGATTTTTCAAGTTCAAAGAGGCCCTGCGGCGAGGCAGGTATCCTGGCTCTCCTGCCTTTATAGGTGCCACCCTTAGGCCCCGGTTTGATACAGCACCTTAGGCAGGATTACAGTTGCGGCACAGCGCCGGCCTCTCCACCCGATGGGGCTTCGGGATGGATCACCGGACTTCCCCTTTTAAGGCCTGCCTTTCGGTCAGGCTCACCCCGCCGCCTATGAAGCTTTAAAAGTTCGCCGAGCTCAGATTGCGGGGCAATTATACCACGGTAGGCGGGGTAATGCAAACCACCGTGAAGTGGCTACTCGTTCCCGATTTTGAGGTTGTGGGGGCACATCCCCCACACCCCTGTGAGGGGGCTCCGCCCCCTTCACCCCCGATTGCCCACCCTCGTGGGCTGAGGGTTCGCCAGGGTTTTGGGCCCCACTCGTGGGCAGGTTGCTAAGGTGGGCTACTCGCCCCCTTTTGGTTTTGTGGGGGGGACACCCCCCACACCCCCCGCCATGGGGGCTTCGCCCCCCTGGACCCCCGTTTTGCCCACCCCCGTGGGCTTAGGGTTTGCCAGGGTTTTGGGCCCCACTCGTGGGCAGGTTGCTAAGGAGGACTACTCGCCCCCTCTTTCGGTTTCGTGGGGGACACCCCCACAGCCCCCGCCAGGGGGCTTGCGCCCCCTGGACCCCCGTTTCCCACCCTCGCTGGCTTAGGGTTCGCCAGCGTCCTGGGTCCCACTCGTGGCTGGGTGACAGGAGTTAGCTGCTCGCCCCCTCTTTCGGTTTCGTGGGGGACACCCCCACAGCCCCCGCCATGGGGGCTTCGCCCCCCTGGACCCCCGTTTGCCCACCCCCGTTGGCTGATGGTTTGCCAGCGTTTTGGGTCCCACTCGTGGCGGGGTTGCAAATGGGGGCAACTCTCCCCCTCTTTTGGTTTTGTGGGGGGGACACCCCCCACAGCCCCCCGCCATGGGGGCTTCGCCCCCCTGGACCCCCGTTTTGCCCACCCCCGTTGGCTGATGGTTTGCCAGCGTTTTGGGTCCCACTCGTGGCGGGGTTGCAAATGGGGGCAACTCTCCCCCTCTTTTGGTTTTGTGGGGGGGACACCCCCCCCAACCCCCCCCCATGGGGGGGGGGGGGCCCCCGCCCCCCTTTTCCCACCCTCGCTGGCTTAGGGTTCGCCAGCGTCCTGGGTCCCACTCGTGGCTGGGTGACAGGAGTTAGCTGCTCGCTCCTTCTTTCG
>JAPWUT010000155.1 GCA_028275425.1 Anaerolineae bacterium
GTGGAGGATGATTATGCGCTTCCTGTTTGCCGCTTATGCCGTAATTTGGTTCATCACTTTCCTTTTAATCCTGAGCATTGAGCTTAGGCAAGCCGAGGCTGAAAAGGAGCTTGAAGCCCTCAAGAAAACGATAGGGAAAAAGGAATGATAAGCGTGGCAATTCTGGCCGGGGGCCTTAGCTCCAGGATGGGGTTCAACAAAGCCCTTGCCCCCTGGCAGGGCCGCCCTCTCATTGAGCATATCTTTACCACTGTAAGGGCCCTATCGGATGATGCCTTCATCGTCTCTAAAGACCAAAAGCTCTTCGGCTTCCTCGGAGCAAAGGTTGTAGAAGACGCAGTGCCGAGGCATAGCGCCCTCGTGGGCATATACTCGGCATTAAGAGGCGCCCGTTACCACTATTGCCTTGTGGTAGCTTGCGATATGCCTTTCCTCAAGCTGGACCTCCTCCGTTACTTGGCCGCTTTAGCCCCGCATTATGACGTTGTCATGCCTGTGCTTAAAAGGGGGCCCGAACCGCTCCACGCCGTCTATTCCAAAGCCTGCCTTGGCCCCATTGAAAAGCTCCTGGCCGAAGAAGAGGACAAAATCCTGCTTTTCCTGCCCGCAGTCCGGGTCCGCTATGTGGAAGAAGAAATCATCCGCTTCTTTGACCCGGAGCTGGCTTCTTTCGTCAATGTGAACACTCCACAAGAGCTGGAAGAGGCTCGTAAAAAGGAGGAAAGGAAATGGCTCCTATCACGGTAGCTCTCGTCCAAATGCACCCTAAGGTTTCGGAACCCGAGTTCAACCTCGCCAAGATGGTGGATTACATAGAGCGCATCGCTTTGGAGCAAAAGGTTGACCTCATCGTTTTCCCTGAGCTGGCGGTAACTGGGTACGAATGCGGGTTGCGGTTCACCGAATTGGCGGAAAAGGTTCCAGGCCACGTGGTAAATGTGATTTCAAGGAAGGCCTCCGAATTCAACGTCCATGTTCTCTTCGGGATGCCCATTAAGGAGAAGGTGGAAAGCATAATCTACAATGCTGCCATCCTTCTGGGGCCCGATGGCGAGGTCATAGGGGATTACCGGAAAGTGCACCTTAGGGGCGAAGAGAGGATGGCTTTCCGCTCTGGCTTCCGCTACCCGGTCTTTGAAACTGGGCTGGGGATGGTGGGAGTGATGATAGGGTGGGATTTGGCCTTCCCTGAAGTAGCCCGCTCCCTGACCCTCAACGGTGCTGAAATCATATGCGTCTTGGCCAACTGGGAAACAGGAGCTATGGACGAATGGGAAACCTACATTAAGGCCAGGGCCTATGAGAACTCCGTTTTCGTGGTAGCCGTGAACAGGGTGGGGGAAGATTACACCTACTCCTTCGGCGGGAAGAGCATGGTAGTCGGGCCTGATGGCCAAAAGCGCACCATCATTGATGAAGCAATAGAAGGCTATGCCATCGCCACAATGGAGCTGGACGAAGTGCGCAAGAGGCGGGAGGAGACCCAGCTTCTCCAATGGCGCCAACCCGAAAGTTATAGGCCTATTGTGAGGAGGTATTAGCATGATTGACCTGCGCAGCGATACCGTTACCCTGCCAACCCCTGAAATGAGGAAAGCAATGTATGAAGCCGAAGTCGGGGATGACGTCTTCGGCGAGGACCCGACGGTGAATCGCCTTCAGGAGCTGGCAGCCGAAAGGATGGGCAAGGAGGCCGCCCTCTTTGTGGCCAGCGGAACTATGGGCAACTTGGTTAGCATCCTGACCCACTGCGGCCGCGGGGATGAAGTAATCTTAGGGGACTGGTCCCACACTTTCCTCTACGAAGTAGGTGGGATAGCCGCTTTAGGTGGAGTGCACCCCCGGCCGGTGCGCAACCAGCCCGATGGCACCATGGCCCTTGAGGATATAGAAGCAGCCATAAGGCCCGAAAACATCCACTTCCCTCGCACCCGTCTCATATGCCTTGAGAACACCCACAACCGCTGTGGTGGAGCAGTCCTAACCCCCGAATACACCTCCCAAGTCGCCCAGCTTGCCCGCCGATACGGCCTGAAAGTTCACCTGGATGGGGCCCGAATCTTCAATGCTGCCATAGCTTTGGGGGTAGACGTAAAGGAGCTGGTGAAGGATGTGGATTCGGTAATGTTTTGCCTCTCAAAGGGCCTCTCAGCGCCGGTCGGCTCTATGGTCTGCGGCTCTAAGGAATTCATATCCGAAGCCAGACGCATCCGCAAGATGGTTGGGGGAGGGATGAGGCAGGTAGGGGTCTTGGCCGCTGCTGGAATCGTAGCCCTGACCAAGATGGTGGACAGGCTGGTGGAGGACCATGAAAATGCCCGCCGCCTGGCCGAAGGCCTTGCGGAACTGCCCGGAATAAAGATTGACCCTGAAAAAGTCAAAACCAACATCGTAATCTTTGAATTCAACCACCCGAAGATGACCCCTCAGGAGTTCACCGAGAGGCTCAAGGAAGAAGGTGTGCTCATGCTCCCTATAGAGGGCAAGAGGATAAGGGCTGTAACCCATTACGGGATAACGGCTGAGGATATAGACAAAGCCCTGGCGATCATGCGCCGGGTCTTGGGTGCTATGTCCTAATTCTAACCCCCTGCGAAGGCGGGTAAAATTTTTGGGGCCAGATAGCAAAGAGTTGTGGGGGATGGGCCCCCACTCTCACGCCGACTGAGGTCAGCCTTCGCCGACCTTAATTAAACTGGGGGCTTTTCCGACCTAACCCCCTGCTCCCCTTCCCTGCGAGGGAAGGGGGAAAATTTGGCGGAGGACCTGGGGAGAGGTTAACCCCAAAAAGCCGGCAAACCCTCAGCCCACGGGGGTGGGCAAAAGGGGGTCCAGGGGGCGAAGCCCCCTGGCAGGGGGTTCGGGGGATGTGCCCCCAGAATAAAACAAGGGAGCGAGTTGCCACATTAGCAACCCCGCCACGAGTGGGGCCCAAAACGCCAGCGAGCCCTCGGCCAACGGGGGTGGGCCAAGGGGGGGCCAGGGGGCGCAAGCCCCCTCCCAGGGGGCATGGGGGATGTGCCCCCAAGAATTTAAAAGAGGGGCGAGTAGCCCACATTAGCAACCCCGCCATGAGTGGGACCCAAGACGCTGGCAAACCCTAAGCCCACGGGGGTGGGCAAAAGGGGGTCCAGGGGGCGAAGCCCCCTGGCAGGGGGTTTGGGGGATGTGCCCCCAGAATAAAACAAGGGAGCGAGTTGCCACATTAGCAACCCCGCCACGAGTGGGACCCAAAACGCCGGCGAGCCCTAAGCCCACGGGGGTGGGAAAACCGGGGGTCCAGGGGGCGCAAGCCCTTACCCCAAAGGTGATTTCCTCCCTTGCGCCTAAGCTTCAATTTTGCCTGATTTCAAAGTTGTGCTATACTTTTCACGTTAAACCCTCGCCAGGGGGAGGACAATGCGAGCTGTAGACATTATCGCCAAAAAGCGTGATGGCCTTGCCCTTACCAAAGAAGAGATTGACTTCTTCGTCCAAGGAAGTGTCCAGGGCACAATCCCCGATTACCAAATTTCCGCCTGGCTCATGGCTATATACCTGAGAGGCATGACCGTAAGGGAAACAGTTGACCTCACCATGGCTATGGCTTACTCCGGTGAAGTCCTCAACCTAAAAGATGTGGCTCCCCTTACCGTAGATAAGCATTCTACGGGCGGAGTAGGCGATAAAACCACCTTAGTTATAGCTCCCCTCGTCGCCTCCCTCGGACTTCCCATCGCCAAAATGTCGGGAAGGGGCTTGAGCTTCTCCGGAGGGACAATTGATAAGCTGGAGTCAATCCCAGGCTATAGGGTTGACCTTAGCGTAGAAGAGTTCAA
Source organism: Anaerolineae bacterium (assembly GCA_028275425.1). Lineage (GTDB taxonomy): Bacteria > Chloroflexota > Anaerolineae > SpSt-600 > SpSt-600 > SpSt-600. The sequence goes on from JAPWUT010000155.1 coordinate 3,819, forward strand.
GAAGATGGTCAAGGAACACGGAATCGTTGTATCCGGCCAGACGGCTCAGCTTGCCCCTGCCGACGGCATATTCTACGCTTTGAGAGATGTGACCGCCACTGTCCCAAGCATTCCGCTTATCGCCAGCTCGGTCATGAGCAAGAAGATTGCAGCTGGGACCGATGTATTGGTTCTGGATGTAAAGGTGGGCAAAGGTGCTTTCATGAAGACCATTGAAGATGCCAAGGCTCTGGCTCAACTTATGGTGGACATAGGCAAAAGCGTTGGCAAGAAAGTCGCAGCCGTAATAGCCGATATGAATCAGCCCCTTGGGAGAATGGTAGGTAATGCTCTGGAGGTTAAGGAGGCGATAGAGACCTTGCAAGGGAGGGGGCCGAAAGATTTTGTAGAGCACTGCCTTGCGGTAGCCACTGAGTTAATTCGCCTTTCGGGCAAAGCCAGGGACTCCCGCCAAGCCAGGAGCATGGCCGAAAAAGCTCTGGGCGAAGGCGAAGCCTGGGAGAAGTTCCTGGAGTGGATTGAAGCCCAGGGTGGAAGCCGTAAAGTAGTGGAAAATCCGGAACTTTTGCCCAAAGCACGCTATCGTGAACCCCTCCTCTCCCCTCGCTCCGGCTACATCTCGGAGCTTGATGCCATGGAAATAGGCTTGGTGACAGTCCTCCTGGGCGGGGGAAGGGAGAAGAAGGGTGAGCCTATAGACTACTCCGTGG
>JAPWUT010000014.1 GCA_028275425.1 Anaerolineae bacterium
GGGGGCTGCGCCCCCTCCACCCCCGCTTTAATTAAGGTCGGCGAAGGCCGACCTTTTTCAAAGAGGCTGACTTCAGTCGGCGCGAAGGGGGACACCCCCCAAGCCCCCCGCCATGGGGCAAGCCCCCTCCACCCCCGTTTTCCCACCCTCATGGGCTTAGGGTTTGCCGGCGTTTTGGGCCCCACTCGTAGCGGGGTGGTAAGAGTTGGCTGCTCGCTCCTTCTTTGAAAATTTGGGGGGGCACATCCCCCATGCCCCCTGGGAGGGGGCTCCGCCCCCTGGACCCCCAATTGCCCACCCTCGTTGGCTTAGGGTTCGCCAGGGTTTTGGGCCTCACTCGTAGCGGGTTAACCTCTCCCCCGGCCCCTCTCCGAAGCGGGGAGGGCCAGGGGGTTAGGTCGGAAAGGCACATCCCCCATTCGCCTTGCCAGGGGCTCTGCCCCATGGACACGCCCTTCAGAAATTGCGCTTGTGGGGAATCCTTGCTAAAATTCAATGGCTAATTTGCGAGGAGGAGCAATGGGAGCCGAAGCCTTGCGCTTTGATGTTCCGCCTGATTACGATAAGTGCTTTGGCTGCGGGAAGGGTAACCCCATTGGCCTAAAGCTTAAGTTCAGGGATGAAGGAGGGGTGGCAAGCTGCGAGTTTACCCCAGGGCCCGAATACCAGGGCTGGCCAGGAGTAGTGCACGGTGGAATACTAAGCACTATATTGGATGAAGCCATGGGCTGGGCTGCTATCTTCAACGGGAAAAAGACAGTCACTGGTAAGCTGGAGGTCCGTTTCCGCAGGCCAGCCAAGGTAGGCCAAACCCTTTCGGTTAAAGGTTGGTTAGCCCGCGAGGGCGGAAGGTTCATCGTGACCAAGGCCGAAGCCCGCGACCCCAACGGCAATATCGTGGCTGAGGCCACCGGGACTATGTTCGTCATTCCATAGAAGGAGCGAAATGGCAAGAGAGGCCCATGTCATCGGAGCTTCTACTGCCGGCCTTTATGCCGCTTATCGCTTGGCCCGCAAGGGATTTGAGGTCCACCTTTACGATGCCGAATCCAATTTGAACCCGGCCCCCCGTACCCTCATCCTCACCCCATACTTCCAACGGCTCCTGGATTTCCCTTCAGATGAGGTCATCATCAATAGGGTATGGCGGTTTGAGCTTATCTCTGCCAGCGCATCGGCTACCGTCACCCTCAAAGAGCCGGATTTGGTTGTGGAGCGACGCAAGCTCTTTGAGCTCTTGCTGCGCCAGGCTTCGGAGGCAGGGGTGGACATCCATTGGGGCCATCGCCTTGAGGGATTGGAGGAAGAAGGCGGAAGCCTCCTGTTGCGCTTCCGGACGGACCAAGGCTATAAGGTGGTTTTGTCTTCCTCGGTTATCGGGGCCGATGGGGCTAAGAGCACTGTGGGCCGCCTCTTGGGTCGTAGAGCTCTGCCTTTGGTGGCCGTAGTTCAAGCCAAAGTCAATTTCCCAAAGCCTATACCTGCGGATAAAGTGCAGGTATGGTTTGACCGCAACCGGACCCGCTTTTTCGTTTGGCTTATTCCAGAAAGCCCTACTACGGGGGTAGTCGGCCTCGTGGCCGATGGCATGGAGGAGGCGTGCCGGAGCTTGGAGGATTTCCTATCCTCCCATTCCTGGGAGCCTTCTTCCTTCCAGTCAGCCATAGTTCCCCTTTACCTTCCCGGGACCGGAATGGTGGCCGGCAAGGGCCTAAGGAGTGCAATCCTTGTCGGGGATGCGGCTGGGCACATGAAGAACACTACGGTGGGAGGGGTAGTAAGCGGGTTGAGGGGGGCCTCTGCGCTCACCATTTCCTCTGGAGGGGTCAAAGTAGGAAGTGCCTGGCAGGCCTTGAAACGGGAGCTTTGGTTGCATGCCTGGCTCCGTCGCCTCTTGGACACCTTTTCCGATGAGGATTACAATTTGCTACTTAAGCTGCTCAATGCCCGAAGCCTTAGGATTTTGGCTGCGTACCCTCGGGACGATTTTGCGAAAGCCGTTATGCCTTTGCTCCTGAGCCAGCCCCGTTGGTTCCTCTTAGGGGCCAGGAGCTTCCTTAAGGCGATGGCCAGTCAACTTTAAATTGGGGATTGTTACCCAATATACCGGCTGGGGCGGGTGAACGGTTTGAAGCCGTCACCCGCCCTGGTGTTTTAGCGACCGGATTCCCCGGTCGCCTTCTCCAGGTCGGCCAGGCGCTGGCTGACCGCTTCCAGCTGCTTCTTGAGCCAATCCGCCTCTTCCCGCAGCATCTCTATCTCTTCCTCGCGGGTGAGGGGAACGGCCCATGGAGGACAGCAACAGCGGCCCCAACGCGGCCCGGTATGGGCGTAAAGCCGATGGTGCCAACCATGGCCCCAGCCACAACAATGGTGCCAGCCTCGCATCGTATCACCTCCTTAACTTATATTTCCACCCCGAATACAACGCGCAGAATAACCCCAATGCCGAAACTGCTTGCTGCCACCGCCAGGCTCAGCCCGGCCATCTCCAGAAACCGCTGCCGAAACGGAAGGTCGCGAGCTACGGAAATGTAGTAATTGAAGAAGGCAATGATGAGAACCGCTACGACCAGCGTTGATGCCAGGCAGAGGATGTAGTTTTTAAAGACCAGGTAGGGGAAGATTAGGGACAGGACCGTGAAGATGTAGGCTAAGCCGGTGTAAAATGCAGCCCGAGTTGGCTCCCGTTCACCACCCTCAGCGCGGGTGGAGAGATACTCGGAGGCGGCCATGGACAGGGCAGCGGCAATGCCGGTGATAGCACCGGTCATTGCAATTAGGCGGGTGTTCTGCAAGGCGAAAGTCAGCCCCGCTAATGCGCCCGTAAGCTCCACTAAAGCATCGTTCAACCCCAGGACGATGGAGCCGGTGTACCGCAGTCGCTCCTCGTCCAACATAGCCAACAGAGCCTCCTCATGCTTTTTCTCATCCTGCGCGATGGCTCCGATGTCCGGGACAATGCCCTCCAACCGGGCATAGTTGTCCTGCGCACCCTTTTCTCCCCGCTCCATAAGTTTGACTGCGAAGGTGATGCCCAGAATCCGCCCGACAAAGGTGTAGAACCAGACCTGGAGCCAATCGGGGCTTACTTTTTGCCCGGTGAGGCTTTCCCAGTAGCGTGAGTGGCGCAGTTCGTCCGTGGCAATGCGCTCCAGGATAGCCCGGTTTTCCGGTGACCGGACTGTCCGTGCCAGCCGGGCGTAAATGTGGTGCTCGGTCAGTTCATCCCGCTGATAGGCCAGAAAAACGCTCTGGTCCTTAGAAGGCGTCGGTTTTTCCATAGGCTTTACCTCTGCCAATCATTCCGACGTAGTTCTGGGCTAATCTCGGCGGGTTGCCTCTCAGTGCAGCCATTCCGGATGGTCCTCCAATTTGCCTTCCAGGTAGGCTTGCACCGCATCGTCAATCCGGGCGATGTCGGTGATGATGGGGCGGATGCCGGCTTGCCGCAGGCTCTCATAAGCCCCGGCGCCCATACCTCGCGCTAAAAGCACGTCACAATCGGCAATAGCTTCAATCATTCGGGCATGGCGGCTCTGTGCGGCAGGGTCAAACCCATGGCCGCGTGGGTCGGCACCGTGCCCATGGTGATGCTCTCCGGCAAAGTGAGCATGCCCCATCTTCTCCCGGATTTCCCGGCCGATTATTTGGCCTTCCTCCACCGTGATGACCACGTAGAATAGAGCGCGACCAAAATGCTGGCTGATGGTCACGCCGTCGTCGGATACGGCTGCGATTTTCATGTTCCCTCCTCCATTGGATGTTCCTTCACGTGTTGATAGTAAGCCTGGAGGAAATCCTCAACCATCCGGCGGGTCTCCTCCAGGTCCTGGACCCAGAAGTGGAGCACTTCGTCCCCCAGGGGGGTCAGGCGGTAGACGCGCCGGGGTGGTCCTTGGGTCTGTTCCCGGTCCCAACTGGAGGCCACCCAACCTCGCTCCTCCATCTCCCGCAGCGTCCGGTAGACGACCGTGGGGTCAAACCTTCCCAGGCCGAAGGACTCCAGTCTCTCCAGGAGGGTGTAGCCGTGGGCGGGGCCGTGGTGCAAGAGAAGCAGCAGTGCAGGCTCCAGGAACCTCACCGCCCGCTGGGAACATCCCTGCCAACGCCACCCACAACCTCTACGGTGCATTTTCGCCCTCCTCCTTCGCTTTGCAAAGCAATTATACCACACTATGTGCAATTTGTCAATAGTCAATTTGCCAATAGAAGCCTTTTGAGGCCTAAAGGGAGGCGGGAATCAAGCGATACCTTCGGAGAGTTTCCTTTAGAGAGGGGTTGACTTGAGCCATCGTTTGGCGGAGCAATTGGCGGAGAAGGGGTTCGCCGAAGCGTTCCTGTACCACTTCTTGCTGGATTTGCAGGAAGCGCCGGTACATCTCCGCCAGCTTATCTATCGGCAAAGCGGGCTCAGTCTGGTCTTCAATCCGGCTGAAGTTGAAGCGGATTGGTAGGTTGGCCGCTCGGCGGTTGACTTCTTCTTCACAAGTAAAATCTTCGGGGGAAGCCCGATACGGTTTCGTGGCTTGGCATAGTAGTTCGGCAAATTCCCGGAATGCCCGCCGCAAGCGGATTTTATCTAAATCCCCAGGCCGGATTAAGCCGGCTTCGTAGAGGCCGTAGAGAATCTTGCTGGTCTCAAACTCCGTTAATCCGCAAGCTTGAGCTATCTCTGCTACATTCCGCACTCCGTCCAGGGCCTGCCAGACTTGCTTTTCTTTCGGGGTGAGCTCCAGTCCTCCATCCAAGGGGGCTTCGCTCTGGCGCTCAAAAATCACCTCTGAGGATGGGATTACTTTTTGGATTATGGCCCAGTTGTCCACCCAGCGCGCACCGGACAGAATTAGGTTTTCCGCACTCATCTGGAGGATTAGGCACCCTTCTTGGGGGCCCATCCGCTGGTCAAAAGTGAATGCTCCCTCTTGCCAACGGAATAGGTCGTAGATGTCATTTAGGACCTGGTTATGGTCTTGCACTACTCCTTCAGGCCGGCGGGAGGTTGCGCAGACTGGGCGCCCCTGGTGGAAAGATATAGTCCGCACTGAGATACCGTCCGTGATGGTGAGTGTACCGCTGTGGCGGCCGGAGGCAATCAGTTTGATGAGTTCAGGGAGGTGAAAATCGCGCAAGTCGCCCCGCAGGAGCATCAGGCCTCGGTATTCTTCTGTTTCCCCTCGGAGGTGGCGGACAAGCCCTTCCAGCCACTCTCGTTCCACACGTGTGCAGTTTGCTGCGTAGGTGAGGATGGCACACCGCAGGGGGTCTTCACTGGTTTGTCTACGGGCCTTGGCAAGCGTTTCTTCTCTGCGGCGGAGGAACTCCAGTCGCTGTTCCAGTAGGGGCAAAGCTCGCTCCTGGGGGAGTTTATTGAGCAGGAAGATACCCAGGCCGTACTCAAACCGGGTAGGCTCTTGGGAAGCCAAAGCATTTTCCATCCCGGCCAGGAAAGCTTCCCGCCCCCGTTCGGTCAGGTGGTAGATGCTCCGCTCTGGTCCTTCCCCACGGGCGCGGGTTTCCAGCACCAGACCCCAGCGGTGCAGTTTGGATAGCGTGTAATATATTGCTGCCGGGCTGATGGGCAGCCATAGGTCCACACCTGCTGCCCGGATTTGCTGGAGAATTTCGTACCCGTGCATTGGCCGGTCCAGGAGTAGGCCTAAGACCAAAAGGTCATTTGTGGTCAAGGCCGGGATTTCATTCGCCATAAGCTTCCCTCCGCAATCAATTATACCACCAAAGTTTATCCGATGCCAAAATATTCAGGCCATAAAGTAAACTGACTTCTTTTCGCCACTAAAGGGGGTGTTTTCCCCACCCTCGTTGGCTGATGGTTCGCCAACGTTTTAAGTGGTTTTGTGCCAGGGGACTGTGCCCTCTGGACCTCCAGTGCTTCTCTTTGACTTTTCTCGCCCTTCGGTTATAATGGAGCAAATCGGAGGGAATTATGAACACTTTTGAGGTCCTTAAAAAGCTCTCGGAAGCACCAGGTGTTGCCGGCAATGAAAGCGGCGTCTCCCAAATAGTGGCCGAGGAGTTCAAAAAATACGTTGATGAGCTCAGGACCGATGCCCTCGGTAATGTCATCGGCCTTAAGAAGGGCACCGGGCCTTCCTCACGCCGCATAATGCTTGCCGCCCACATGGACGAAATCGGCTTAATGGTCTCGGAAATAGAGAAGGGGTTCATCCGCTTTACTACAGTGGGAGGAATAGACGATAGAATCCTCCTCGGCCAAGAGGTCATAGTCCACGGCCTGAAGCCTCTGCCCGGAATAATCGCTTCCAAACCGCCCCACCTCCTTTCCCCGGAAGAGCGTAAGAAGGTAACCCCCAAAGACCAGCTCTTTGTAGACGTGGGCTTGCCCGAGGAAGAGGTCAAGGCTTTGGTTAGGGTGGGAGATTTCATTAGCTTCGCCGCTAAGTGCGTCAGGCTGCAAGGGGATATGGCCTCCGGTAAGGCCTTTGATGATAGGGCTTCTGTAGCTGCCTTAGTCTGTTGCCTTGAGCACCTCTCCCAGATGAAGCATCGCTGGGATGTCTACGCCGTGGCCACTTCTCAGGAGGAGATGGGTTTGAGAGGAGCAGTGGTGAGCGCTTACGGGATAGCCCCGGACCTGGCCATAGCCATAGACGTCGGCTTCGGCGATAGCCTGGGCCTTTCCGACGCCGAAACAATTAAAGTGGGGAAGGGGCCGGCTATAGCCATAGGCCCCAATTTCCACCCCGCCCTCAGGGAAACTTTGGTTAAAATCGCCCAGGAGTTGGAAATCCCCTACCAAACCGAAGCTATCCCAGGCCCCAGCGGCACCGACGCCTGGGCCATCCAGGTCTCAAGGGAAGGGGTCCCAACCGCACTCCTCTCAATCCCGTTGCGCTACATGCATACCCCGGTAGAAACCCTGTCCCTAAAGGATATTGAGCGCACCGGCTTGCTCTTAGCTCACTTCATCTCCAGACTGGAGAAATTCCCTCCGGAGTAAAAACATGCTCTTGAAAGAACTATCGGAAGCCATTGGGGTCTCCGGAAACGAGGAAAAAGTCCGCAAAATCATAGAGGAATACGTTAAGCCCCACGTGGACAAAGTTTCGGTGGATAGCATCGGCAATTTGATTGCTTTCAAGCAGGGCGACGGCTCCTACTCCCTCAAGGTGATGCTTGCCGCCCACATGGACGAGATAGGTTTAATGGTCACTTACATAAACGAAAAGGGCTACCTCCACTTCCGCCCGGTAGGAGGGGTTGACGAGCGCATTCTCCCCGGTAAGAGGGTCCTTGTGGGGGATAAGGCCATACCGGGAGTAATCGGCCTAAAGCCAATCCACCTGCTTAGGGAGGAGGAGCGCTCCCAAGTGGCCCCGGTGGAAAGCCTTGTAATAGACATAGGGGCCTCGGATAAGAGCTCGGCGGAGAAGATGGTGAAGGTTGGGGATTACGCCACATTTGACGTGGCCTTCCAGGAGCTCGGAGCCCGAAGGGTCAAGGGGAAAGCGTTTGATGACCGGGCGGGGTGCGCCGTGCTGGCAGAGCTGGTGAAGGAGCGCTACCCGTTTGACCTCTACGCCGTGTTTACCGTCCAGGAGGAAGTGGGGCTGCGAGGGGCAAAGGTGGCCGCTTATGCCATTGAGCCCGATGCCGCCTTCTCCATAGAAGGCACCGTTGCCGATGACTTACCGAAGGAGAAGGACGTAAGCCCCACTGCAAGGCTTGGCCACGGCCCCGCCATAACCATCATGGACCGAACATTCGTTGCTTTCCACCCGCTCGTGCGCCTCTTGGTGGAAACCGCCGAAGCCGAAGGAATCCCTTACCAGTTCAAGCAACCTTTGGTCGGGGGGACCGATTCCGGCGCTATCCACTTGACCAAGAAAGGGGTACCTTCCGCTACCGTGGCAGTCCCTTGCCGCTACATCCACTCCCCTGCCTCCATCCTCAGCCTGGATGACTTTGAAAACACAATCCGCTTGATGGAGGCAGCCCTCAAGAGGCTGAAGCCTGAACACCTTAGAGTTGAATGAGGAGGAGAAATGATAGAGCTCATAAGGACCTTAACCGAAACCTATGGACCGGCAGGGAATGAGACCCGCATCCGTCAAGTCCTGCGGGATATGGTGAAGGGCAAAGTTGATGAGCTGAAGGTGGACGCTCTGGGCAACCTGATAGCCCTGAGGAAAGGTAAGGGTGGGAGGAAAGTGATGCTTGCCGCCCACATGGATGAAATCGGCATCGTGGTCAATTACGTGGACGAGAAGGGCTTCCTGCGCTTCTCGGCTTTGGGAGGCGTTTTCCCCCATACTTTGTTGGGGAACAGGGTGGAGTTTGAGAACGGGGTGGTAGGAGTCATAGGGGTGGAGAAGCTGGAAAGCCCGGATAAGGTCCCAACTTTTGACAAGCTCTACATAGATGTAGGAGCTGAAAGCCGGGAAGATTGCCCGGTGAAAGTGGGAGATATTGGGGTCTTCTCCCGCCCGCTGATAGCCCAGGGGCAGAGGCTCATCGCCAAGGCTTTTGACGACCGCATAGGATGCGCCGTTCTGGTAAAACTTTTGGAAGAAATCGGGGATTGCGAACACGACCTCTACATAGTTTTCACTGTCCAAGAGGAGCTTGGGCTCAGGGGTGCGGTCACTTCGGCCTACGGCATCGCTCCCGATGTTGGGATAGCGGTTGATGTGACCCGGACGGGTGATACTCCGGAGGCCCCTAAGATGGCGGTAGCTCTGGGCAAGGGACCGGCAGTGAAGGTCAAAGACGCCCGCATGATTTCCCACCCTGGAGTGAGACAAGCCCTCATCCGTGCCGCCGAGCAGAACGGAATCCCATACCAGCTTGAAGTCTTGGAAGGCGGCACTACCGATGCTGCCGCCATACAGCTCACAAGGGAAGGCATCCCTACCGGGGTTATCTCAATCCCTTGCCGCTACATCCATACCCCTTCGGAGATGGTGGACCTCAGGGATGTGGAGAACGCTGTGAGGCTCCTCTTGGCTTACTTGTCATCTAAAGAGCTCACGGAGTAAGGGATGGGGGAATAAGATGCGAGAAAGGACCAAGTTTTTGCTAATTGTTTTCGTAGTCCTGGCCTTCCTCTGCTGTGCCGTCATCTTCTATGCCGGAGGGCTGTGGGCCGTTTACCGTTACCTGGGTGCAAAGGAAAAGTTGACCCTAACCCCTGTAGCTGCGACGCCGAAGCCGGGTGGGGTATTGAGGTTGGCAGGTTCGGAGCCTGTAACCCTTGACCCTGCTTTGGTAGAAGACGTTTACTCCGCTGAATACATAACCAAAATCTTCTCCGGCCTTGTTACCCTGGATGAATCCTTGGAGGTTGTGCCCGATTTGGCCGAGCGGTGGGAAGTAAGCAAGGATGGCACAGTTTACACATTCTACCTCCGGAAAAATGCCCGCTTCCACAACGGCAAGCCCGTTACCGCTGAAGATGTTAAATATTCCCTGGAAAGGGCATGCGACCCCGCCATCGGCTCCACTACTGCCGGAATCTACCTTGACGATATAAAGGGGGTAAAGGAAAAGCTGGCTGGGAAAGAGCCGGAGATAAAAGGGGTTGAGGTCCTGGATAAATACACCATCCGCATCACAATTGATGCCCCCAAAGCCTACTTCTTGGCCAAGCTTACCTACCCAGTGGCTTTTGTGGTGGACAAGGAGAACGTTGAAAGCGGGCCGGATTGGACCTCCCAGCCCAATGGGACTGGCCCATTCATGCTGGAAAGCTATGACTCTAAAAAAGGCATAACCCTTAAGGCTTTTGACGATTTCTACGCCGGAAGACCGCTCCTGGACCAAATAGAATTCATCTTCCCTGAAGGCTCGCCTTTCGTCATGTATCAGACAGGAGAACTGGATGTGGTATCGGTAGGGGTGGAGAACATAGAGCAGGTCCTTGACCCCAAGAACCCCTTGAACAAAGAACTGCTTAAGGTTCCATCGCTGGACTTGATGTATGTGGCCTTCAACGTGGAGAAAGAGCCGTTCAATGACCCTGATGTGCGCCGGGCATTTGCCTGTGCCACCGACCGCAAAGCCATAGTCAAGACCTTGTTTAAAGGCATGGTCAATGAGGCGAAGGGCATCCTTCCTCCAGGGATGCCTGGCTACAACGAGAAGGTAGAAGGTTTGGCCTGCGAGCCCTCAAAAGCCGCTGAATTCCTGAAGAAATCCTCTTACGGCAGCGCCGAAAACCTCCCCCCTATAACCCTGAGCGTGAGCGGTGAATCACTGGTTGCGGAAGCATTGGTCAGGATGTATAAAGATAAATTGGGGGTGGAAGTGGAGATTGAGCAGATGCCTTGGGACCTCTTCCTCAAGGAAGTGAACAGGCACAACCTCCAGATGTTCATCCTGGGCTGGAGCGCCGATTACCCAGACCCCCATAACTTCTTGGACATCCACTTCCACAGCCAAAGCCCAGGCAATAACACCGGCTACTCCAATCCGGAGGTTGATAAGCTCCTGGAAGAGGCAAGGGTGGAAAAGGAGCACGGTAAGAGGATGGCCCTTTACCAAAAGGCCGAAGAGCTAATCCTAAAGGATGCACCGTGGGTTCCTCTCTTCCACGGAATTGATTACATCCTGGTAAAGCCCTACGTGCGAGGGCTGGTCCTTCTGCCAACCGGGACCTACTATTTTAACAAGACCTATATCGCCAAATGATTGGGAGGGGATATGGGAGCGCTTCTGGAGATAAAGAACCTCAAAACCCGCTTTTTCACCCAAGATGGCGTAGTCCATGCCGTAAACGGGATTTCCCTCTACCTGAACGAGGGAGAAACGCTGGGGCTTGTTGGGGAATCAGGCTGCGGCAAAAGCGTGAGCATGCTCTCCGTCCTAAGGCTCATCCCCCAGCCCCCAGGCAAAATCGTCGGGGGAGAAGTGTGGTTTGAGGGCAAAGACCTGCTTAAGATAAGCGAGGACGAGATTAGGAAAATCCGAGGCAATAAGATAGCAATGATTTTCCAGGACCCCATGACTTCCCTGAACCCCGTCCTCACCATAGGGCAACAGCTCGGCGAACCATTGATGCTTCACATGGGGATGAGCAAGAAGGAAGCGAGGGAAGAATCAATCCGCCTCCTAAAAATGGTGGGAATCCCCGAAGCCGAGAAGCGCTTGGACGATTACCCCCACCAGTTCTCGGGTGGGATGCGCCAAAGGGTGATGATAGCCATGGCCTTGGCCTGCAACCCCAAAATCCTCATCGCCGATGAGCCCACCACCGCCTTGGATGTAACAATCCAGGCCCAGATAATTGACCTGGTGAAGAGGCTCAGGGACGAGATTGGGATGGCCATAATCTGGATAACCCACGATTTGGGGATAATAGCCGGGCTGGCCCAGAGAGTGAACGTAATGTATGCCGGCTTCATCATTGAAACTGCTCCGGTCAAGAAGCTCTACGGCGACCCCCGCCACCCTTACACTCTGGGGCTGCTGCGCTCAGTCCCAAGGCTTGATGCCCCGGTTAAGGAGAAACTGACCCCTATTGAAGGCCTCCCACCGGACCTCATCGGCCTCCCGCCAGGGTGTCCTTTCGCCCCAAGGTGCGAATACGCAATTGACCGCTGCCGGGAGGAGAACCCTCAACTGGAACCTGTAGATACAGACCATTCCGTAGCCTGTTGGGTGGACGTTAAAACTCGCAAGCCAAGATTTTAAGGAGGGCGGTAAATGGAGCAGAAAGACGGAATCCTTGTGCAGGTGGAGAACCTCAAGAAATACTTCCCCATAACCAGGGGCATAATCTTCCAAAAGACTATCGGTTATGTCCGAGCCGTTGACGACGTGAGCTTCTTCATCCGCCGAGGGGAAACTTTCGGCCTGGTGGGAGAATCGGGCTGCGGTAAAACCACCGTCGGCCGCACTATACTCCAGCTCTATCGCCCTACCGCCGGAAAAGTTTACTTTGACGGGATTGACCTCACCACCCTCAAGGGCGAAGAGTTGCGCCGGATGCGCCGCCGGATGCAGATTATCTTCCAGGACCCCTATGCCTCCCTCAACCCCAGGATGACCGTGGGGGACATAATCGGGGAACCTTTGGAGATACACGGAATTGCTAAGGGCAAGGAGAAGCGAGAAAGAGTCATGGAGCTACTCCAAATCGTAGGCCTCAACCCCTACTTCATAAACCGCTACCCACACGAATTCTCCGGAGGCCAGAGGCAGCGCATAGGGGTCGCCAGGGCCCTGGCTATGTACCCCGATTTCATCGTGTGCGATGAGCCGATATCAGCCCTGGATGTGTCAATCCAGGCCCAGATTATAAACCTGCTGGAGGAGCTACAGGAAAAATTCGGCCTAACTTACCTCTTCATTGCCCACGACTTGGCAGTGGTCCGGCACATATCGGACAGGGTAGCGGTCATGTACCTGGGCAAGATTGTGGAGCTAACCGACCGCGATTCACTCTACTCCAATCCCTTGCACCCCTACACCCAGGCCCTCCTTTCAGCAGTCCCGATTCCAGACCCGGTAGTGGAGGAGCGCCGGCGGCGCATAATCCTCAAAGGCGAAATCCCAAGCCCCGCCAACCCACCCTCAGGCTGCCGCTTCCACACCCGTTGCCCAGTAGTGATGGACATCTGCAAGGAAGTGGAGCCTGAATTCAAAGACGTCGGTGGCGGGCATTGGGTCGCTTGCCACAGGGTTTAAAGGGGTTAAAAATCTTGCGAGAATCAATAATCCGCCAGCTTAAAAGCATCGTTGGGGAAGAGAACGTCCTGACCGATGAGATTGACCTCTTGCTTTATTCCTACGACGCTTCCTTCCCCGAAAGCAAGCCCGATGTTGTGGTTTTCCCCCGTTCCACGGAAGAAGTCTCCCGCATCATGGCTTTGGCCTCGGCCGAAAAAATCCCGGTAATCCCCAGAGGGGCGGGGACAGGGCTAAGCGGTGGGGCCGTAGCTCTGAAGGGCGGGATAGTCCTCTCCTTAACCAAAATGAACCGCATCCTCAAGGTGGATACCGAAAACTTGGTGGTAGAGGTAGAGCCTGGGTTGGTCAATGCCCACCTTCAGACGGCCTTGGCCCCTTATGGCCTCTTCTACCCGCCCGATCCGGCCAGCATGAAGGTCTGCACCCTCGGAGGAAACATAGCCGAGAACGCCGGCGGCCCGCGCTGCCTTAAGTACGGAGTGACAAAGGATTACGTCCTTGGCCTGGAAGTGGTCCTGCCCGATGGAGCAATAATCCACACCGGTGGACAGGTGATAAAGAACACCTCAGGCTACGACCTAACCCGCCTCTTTGTTGGCTCCGAAGGGACCCTCGGGATAGTGACCAAGGCAATCCTCAGGGTTCTCCCCCTCCCCGAGGCCAAGAAGACCATGCTGGCCATCTTTGATTCCCTGGAAGCGGCCTCAAGGACCGTAAGCGCTACGATAGCGGCGGGCATAATCCCCACAACCCTGGAACTAATGGATAACCTCCTAATCCGCTGCGCCGAAGACTTCACCCACGTCGGCCTCCCGACCGACGCCGAGGCCTTGCTCCTCATAGAAGTGGATGGGGCAAAGGAAGCCCTTGAACCCCAAGTTCAGGCCATAGAGAAAATCTGCCGGAAGGAAGGGGCGAGGGAGGTAAAACTGGCCACTTCAGCCGCGGAGGTAGATAGGCTTTGGCTTGCCCGCAGGACGGTAATCGGAGCGGCTGCCAGAGCCAGGCCCTCTCTCGTAATCCAGGATGTGACAGTCCCCAGAAGCCTCCTGCCGGAAATGGTCTCCCGCATCGTGGAAATCTCCCGCAAAGTAGGCCTGCTTATAGGGGTCCTGGCCCATGCTGGCGATGGTAACCTCCACCCTCTGCTCCTCTTTGATAGCCGCATCCCAGGGGAATTGGAGAAAGTCCACGAAGCCGAGAAGGAAATCTTCGCTGCGGCCCTTGAACTTGGGGGAACCCTAACGGGAGAGCATGGGATAGGCCTCACCAAGAGGGATTTCTTCCCCCTTGAATTCTCCCCGAGGGAAATAGAGGTCACCAGGAGCATAAAGAAGGCCTTTGACCCGATGAACATCCTTAACCCGGGGAAAATATTGCCGGAGTGAGAAGGCATGGAACTCAGCGAAGCGCTTTACCGGTGCAACAAGTGCGGATTCTGCCAGGCTTCCTGCCCCTTCTACCAGCTCACTCGGGAAGAGTGGGCCAATGCCCGAGGCAGGCTGAGGCTGGTTAGAGAAGCTTTGGAGGGCCGGCTTGCCCCATCCGATAAGTATGCCCTTAGGCTTTACCGCTGCTTTATGTGCGGGGCTTGTTCCGCTACTTGCCCCAGCGGCGTGCCTGCAGAGGAAGTCCTTTTGAAGACCAGGGAGGAGCTGGCTCGCAAGGGCTTTATCCCATCACCTTTGGAAGAATTAGGCTCCAGGGTAATTTCCACCGGCAACATCTCCGGAGAGGACAAATCCTTGCGCCTCTCCTGGGCTCAGAACCTGGACTTCCCCGTTCGCCGCAACGGCAAACCCGATTTTGTCTACTTTGTGGGCTGCGTATCTTCCCTTTACCCCCAGGCCTATGGCTTGCCCCAGAGCATGGTTTACCTTTTGGAAAAGCGTGGGGTCAACTATTCGGTATTGGGCGAAGAGGAACTCTGCTGCGGCTATCCCCTCCTCATAAATGGTCAAGTGGAGCTGGCCCGGGAGATAGCCAAGAAAAACATCGCTGCGGTCAAAGAAACCGGGGCCAAAGTCCTCATCACTACTTGCCCTTCCTGCTACCGGATGTGGAAGAAATTCTACCCTGAGCTTCTTGGGGAAGATAACCCAGTGGAAGTAGTGCACTCATCGCAATGGCTTGCGGAGGCCGGGCTTCCCCTCAAGCCCTTGGAAGAGAAGCTGACCTATCATGACCCTTGTGATTTGGGCCGTGGTTCCGGGGTTTACGAAGAGCCGAGGGCATTCTTGAAGTCAATTCCTGGTGTAGGCCTTGTGGAAATGCCCCTAACCCGGGCCGAAGCCCTGTGCTGTGGTGGTGGGGGGAACGTAGAGAGCCTTGAACCCTCGGCGGGGGAAGGGGTAGCCAAGATGCGCCTGGAGCAAGCTCGCCTTGTAGGGGCGAAGGCAGTAGTTACCGCTTGCCCTCAATGCCGCAGGACCCTCTCAAGGGCTGCCAGAGGCAGCGGCCTAAAAGTTGTGGACATCGTAGAACTTGCCGCAAAACTTTTAACCGATTAGAAACGAGCCCTCTTTGGCCCCCCTTGCGCTTGTCAAGAGCCGACCTTGATTAAGATGGGGGTGGAGTGGCGCTGCCCCGACCTAACCCCCTGGCCTTTTTCCCAGCGAGGGAAGGGGGAAAATTTGGCGGGGTTCGGGCTGGGGAGAGGTTAACACCCCAAAACCTGGCAAACCCTAAGCCAGCGAGGGTGGGCAATTGGGGGTCCAGGGGGCGGAGCCCCCTCCCAGGGGTCTGAGGGATGTGCCCCCAGAAACAGAAAATGGGGGAAAGTTGCCCACATTAGCAATCCCGCCACGAGTGGGGCCCAAAACTCTGGCAAACCCTCAGCTCACGAGGGTGGGCAAATGGGGGGGGTCCAGGGGGGCGAAGCCCCCGACAGAGGCGTAAGGGAGTGCCCCCTGTGACCTAACCCCCGCTCACAAGGCAAGCCTTAAGCCAAAGGGCATCATTCAGCACCTTTGAAGCGCAAAGCCAATTGCCGTCGACCTCCCGGTTTTAGCGCCGGTTTTGGCCCAAACGGCCCAATTTGACATTTCGGCCATAAGGCAAAAGGGAAGGAAAAAGAAAAAATTGCCCTTATCTACGCCAAATTTTCCTCAAAATTACCTCAACTTTGCGCTTACTCCTTTTGCCGTCGACCCCCCAGGGCCTAAGGGGTAACCGGAGGTTTGCCGCAAAATTGGCCACTTTCCCCACTTTGCCGATTTGACAAAAGGGGAAGAAGGTGCTAAAATATAACCAAAACAAGCTCAAGCCATTCACCGAAGCCAAGCACTTTAACAACTTAATATCCCCTTGGTCGCAATCGCACCATAGTGGGATTGAAACTGGGTAGGCTGAGGGTGTCAAGGCCTATGACCTCATCAGTCGCAATCGCACCATAGTGGGATTGAAACCTGCGATTGAGGAAGCATTAAACGAGATAAATGGGCGTCGCAATCGCACCATAGTGGGATTGAAACTAGGGGAGGAGCATGGGGTTTTCCCGAAAGAGTAAACGTCGCAATCGCACCATAGTGGGATTGAAACGTAGGGCCAGGACCAGCGCTGCGGCTTGGCACTTAAGTCGCAATCGCACCATAGTGGGATTGAAACTAAGCTCGGCAATCTTGCGCAACACGTTCGGAGTTACGTCGCAATCGCACCATAGTGGGATTGAAACCGGCGCATTTCCTCTCTCGCTCACCATGAGCATGCGGTCGCAATCGCACCATAGTGGGATTGAAACCTGTTAGGCCAAGGCGGCTGGCGTAGGCGAGGAGGCGTCGCAATCGCACCATAGTGGGATTGAAACTATAATGGGTATGCACAACAAATGTA
>JAPWUT010000156.1 GCA_028275425.1 Anaerolineae bacterium
TGTCCCCAAAGCAGTTGAAATCTTGCTTTAAGGAGGAGGGGTTATGAAAGTAACACGCAGGGAATTCCTCAAGCTGACAGCTGCAGCCAGCGGGAGTTTGCTCATCCCAGCTTCCTCAGCCAAAGCTGCTACCGAATGGCCTGTATTCCCCCTCCATAAGAAAGTCAAGGAAGCAGCGACCATTTGCCCTTACTGCTCCTGCGGCTGTGGCCTCATCATTGCTACCGGGCCGGACGGGCACATCATAAACGCTGAAGGCGACCCGGATAACCCCCATAACCGAGGCGCCCTTGACCCCAAATCCATCTCTGTCCGGCAACTTTCCCAGAACCCGCTCCGCCTCAAGAAGCCCCTTTATCGGGCCCCTGGCTCCGACAAATTCGTGGAAGTGGAGTGGGATTGGGCCATCACCGAAATAGCCAAGCGCATCAAGGCCACCCGAGATGCTACCTTTGAGCGCACAGTGACTGTCGGCGATAAGACCGTCACGGTCAACCGCACCAGGGCCATTGCTTTCCTGGGTGGCGCAGCCAACAACTCTGAAGAGTGCTACCTGGCAGTTAAACTGGCCCGCGCTTTAGGCCTCGTCTACATAGAACACCAAGCTCGTATATGACACTCCCCTACGGTGGCCGGTCTCGGCCCCTCATTCGGTCGCGGAGTAATGACTAACCACTGGGTGGACCTTAAGAACGCCGACTACATCCTAATCATCGGCTCCAACGCGGCGGAGAACCACCCAGCTTCTATGACTTGGATTCATGAAGCCCAGCTAAAGCGCGGAGCCAAACTTATCGTCGTAGACCCCCGTTTCACCCGCACCGCTACCCAGGCTGATATCTTCGCCCAAATCCGCCCCGGCACCGACATCGCCTTCTTCGGCGGGATGATAAAATACATCCTGGATAACGAACTCTACCACAAGGATTACGTCGTCCATTACACAAACGCTTCCTTCCTAATCCACCCCGACTACAAGGGCCCGGACGAACTGGACGGCCTCTTCTCCGGCTATAATCCTGAGAAGCGAACCTACGACCGCTCCACTTGGACCTACCAGACCGATGCCGAAGGGAAACCCTTGCGGGATGAGACACTCCAGCATCCCCAGTGCGTCTTCCAAATCATGAAGCGCCACTACGCCCGCTACGACCTGGATACCGTTTCCAACGTGACCGGAATCCCCAAGGACCTCCTGGAGAAAATATACAAGACCTACGCCGAGTCGGGCCAGCCGGGGAAGGCCGGCACTATCCTCTACGCGATGGGCCAGACCCAGCATACTGTCGGCTCCCAGAACGTCCGTGCTATGGCGATTGTCCAGTTGCTCCTGGGCAACATCGGCATCCCCGGCGGCGGCATCAACGCCCTGCGCGGTGAGTCCAACGTCCAGGGCTCCACGGATATGGGCGTCCTGGCCCACATTCTGCCCGGCTACCTTCCTGTCCCCACTGAAGCGGATGTGGACCTCAAGACCTACATTGAGAACAAGACCAAACCGGGCGGCCCTTGGTCGGGCGGGTACTGGACCAACGGCCCCAAGTTCCTCGTAAGCTTACTGAAAGCTTGGTGGGGGTCTCACGCAACCGCAGAAAACGATTTTGCTTACCAGTATCTGCCCAAAGTGGATAGCCCCGCCAACTATTACTGGATCTCCCTCTTTGAGGCGATGTATGCCGGCAAAATCAAGGGGCTGTGGATTATGGGCCAGAACCCGGCCGTCTGCGGCCCCAACGCCCGCTTTGAGCGGGAGGCCCTGAAGAGGCTGGAGTGGATGGTCGTCCAGGAAATCTTTGACACCGAGACCACCTCCTTCTGGCGCGCTCCGGGAGAGGACCCAGCCAAGATTCAGACCGAGGTCTTCGTCCTCCCCGCTGCCGACGCGATGGAAAAGGCCGGCAGCATCGTCACCAGCGGACGAACCATCCAATGGCGGCCCAAAGTCGCCGAGGCCCCAGGCGAGGCCAAGCCCGACCATCAAATCATCAACCTCATCGCCCTCAAACTCAAGGAACTTTATGCGGCCGACCCCGGTCCATTCCCTGACCCCATCCTACACCTCAACTGGGATTACGGGCAGGAACTGGATGTTGAAAAGGTGGCGAGGGAGATTAACGGCTACGCGGTGGAAGACGTGAAGGATGCCCAGGGGAACATCTTGGCGAAAGCGGGCACGACTCTTACAACCTTCGCCCACCTTCAGGCCGACGGTTCCACTGCCTGCGGCGCCTGGATTTACACCGGGTACTTCTCACTCCAGCCGGATGGGTTTGGCAACATGGTTCCGGCGGCTAAGCGGCGCAACTCCGTCTACGACCCCGGCGGTTGGGGCAACTACCCCTACTGGGGCTGGGCCTGGCCAGCCAACCGCCGCATCGTCTACAACCGCTGCTCCGCCGACCCCGACGGTAAACCTTGGTCGGAGGACCGCAAGTACATCTGGTGGGATGAGGCCCAGAAGAAGTGGGTGGGCTACGACGTGCCCGACTTCCCCGTCACCAAAGCCCCAACCGACCCCGGCGGCCGTGACCCATTCATCATGATACCCGAAGGCAAGGGCAGGCTCTTTGCTGCAATGAACGAAGGGCCACTTCCGGAGCACTACGAGCCAGTGGAGTCCCCGGTCAAGAACCTCCTCTCCAGCCAGCAAATCAACCCGGTCATCAAAATCTGGAAGACGGATGAGGGGAAGGACATCGGCGACAACTACGGCTCGCCCGACAAGTTCCCCATCGTCGCCACCACGTACCGGGTTGTGGAGCACTGGCAGGCCGGCGGCATGTCCCGCTGGTCGGACTGGCTGGTAGAGGCACAGCCGGAGACCTTCGTGGAGATGAGCCAGGAACTGGCCGCCGAAAAGGGCATCAAGAGCGGGGATAAGGTGAAGGTCAAGTCGGCCCGCGGGGAGATAGAGGCTATCGCCATCGTCACCGCCCGCATCAAGCCTCTTAAGGTCAATGGCAAGACCCTCCACGTGGTTGGAATCCCCTGGCACTGGGGCTGGAAAGGCCTGCCTTACGATGTGGGCGTAAAGGACATGGTCCAAGGCACAGCCAACTTCCTGACCCCGCACGTGGGCGACGCTAACACCCAGATGCCCGAATTTAAAGCCTTCCTGGTGGACGTGGAGAAGGCATAGGAGGTGAAAAATGGCAAGGCTGGCAATGCTCATAGATACATCACTATGTGTGGCCTGCCGCGGTTGCCAGGTGGCCTGCAAGCAGTGGAACGACCGGCAAGGGTGGCTCTACTCCCGCACCCGCAACCGGGGTTCCTACGAGAACCCGCCGGACCTATCCCCCCAGACCTGGACTCGCATCCGCTTCATTGAGCATGAGGGGCCCGATGGCTTCCGCTGGCTCTTCCTAAAGGAAGGGTGCATGCACTGCGGCAACCCGGCATGCGTGGCCGTCTGCCCTACCGGGGCGCTTAAGCAGCATCCTTTGGGCTTTGTGACCTTTGAGCGGGAACTGTGCAACGGCTGCGGCTACTGCACCCAGTTCTGCCCCTTCCATATCCCAAGACTTGAAATCTTGAACCCCTTAACTGGCGCAGCCAAATCCTCAAAGTGCACCTTCTGCCAGGACCGAGTGACCAACGGCTTGCTTCCGGCATGCGTCAAGACCTGCCCGGCGAAGGCGTTGGACTTCGGCAACCGAGATGAGATGATCGCCAAAGGGCAGGCCAGGGTAGAAGCCCTAAAGGCCCGAGGATACACCCAGGCAAACCTTTACGGCGTGGACCAGGTGGGAGGTCTGGGGCGGCTGTACGTCCTAATTGCCCCGCCGGAGGCCTACGGACTGCCGGCCAAACCGCAGTATCCGGCACTGGCCAGCCTCTGGCAGAAGGTCGTCCAGCCGCTGGGGGAGGCGGCCTTCGGCGCTACCCTCCTGGGCCTCTTGGGTGTTTTCTTATTCGTCCGCCGTAAAATTCGCATGGAGGAAGTAAGATGAGCGTCCAGTTGAAAGGCAGAGCGGAAGCGATAACCATCCAATGGATTCCTAAGTATACGACGCTGGAACGGTTGGGCCACTGGCTTCACGTCGCTACCTTTATCCCCTTGGCCCTCACAGGAATGGTCCTCTACTTCCCGTTCCTCCAGCCTTTGGCCCAAGGCTCAGCCGGGATGACCTTCCGGCTTATCCACCGGGTTGCAGCGGTCATCTTCGGCCTCCTCCCCATAATCTACTTCATATTCCAGCCTCGCCGGTTCTTGATGCACATTCGGGAATTCTTGCCTGCAAAAGAGGACATCGGCTGGCTCAAAGCCGTCCCCGCCTACTACCTGCTGGGCAAGCATGAGGCGATGCCGCCGCAGGGCCGCTTCAACGCCGGGGAGAAACTAAATGGGCTGGTTATGATAATCACCTGGGTTATCTTCGGCCTCACTGGCGTACCAATGTGGTTCGGCAAGGGAGTAATCCCGCCGGAGGTCTTCCGCTGGCTGGTGGTGTTCCACGACCTGGCGATGATTGCCGCGGTCTGTATGTTCCTGATCCACCTCTACCTGGC
>JAPWUT010000239.1 GCA_028275425.1 Anaerolineae bacterium
AAAGAAGGGGAGAGCAGCTAACTCTTGTCACCCCGCCACGAGTGGGACCCAAAACGCCAGCAAACCCTCAGCCCACGGGGGTGGGCAAAACGGGGGTGGAGGGGGCGCAAGCCCCCTCCCAGGGGGTCTGGGGGATGTGCCCCCAAAATTTTCAAAGAAGGGGAGAGCAGCTAACTCTTGTCACCCCGCCACGAGTGGGGCCCAAAACGCTGGCAAACCCTCAGCCAACGGGGGTGGGAAATTGGGGGGTCCAGGGGGCGAAGCCCCCATGGCGGGGGGTTGTGGGGGGTGTCCCCCCACAAATTCAAAAGAGGGGGTGAGCTGCCCCCATTAGCAACCCGCCCACGAGTGGGGCCCAAAACGCCGGCAAACCCTTAGCCAACGGGGGTGGGCAAAACGGGGGTCCAGGGGGGCAAAGCCCCCATGGCGGGGGGCGTGGGGGGTGTCCCCCCCACAAAACCAAAAGGGGGCGAGCAGCCACCCCTTGCAACCTCGCCCACGAGTGGGACCCAAAACGCTGGCGAACCCTAAGCCTACGAGGATGGGGAAAAGTTTTCTCCCACAACCCTAAGACACATCCTATTGCCTCGGGCGCTTCGCACCCTCGCAATGACGAAAGCGGCTTACCTTAACGCAACAACGCTTCAGGAAGAGACTACCAGCGGAGCCAATAAAGCAAAAACGAGACCGCTACCCCCATCAAAGCCCCAACCAACACCTCAACCGGGGTATGGCCCAGAAGCTCCCAGAGGCGCTTCTCGCTTATGGGTTGCCCTTGGAATAGCTCATCCAAAATCTGGTTCAGGATTTTAGCTTGAATGCTTGCCGCCCTCCGAACACCAGCCGCATCATACATCACGATAAGAGCTAAAATGAGGCTCAGGGCAAAAGCGGTGGAAGAGAAACCTTCCCAAAGTCCGGTAGAAGTGGCCAGGGCGGAGACTAAGGCCGAGTGAGAACTGGGCATGCCCCCAGCACTTACCAAAATCCTGAAGTTAGTCTTCCCCTTCTGCAATCGCCATATGAAGAACTTAGAGACCTGTGCTATACTCCAAGCCACGAAAGAGGATAACAGAATTTTATCGCCCATCTTCCGGCTCAAAGGGCAGAAGCAGCCAATTACCCCCCTGGTCTAACCTGATTTGTCGTATCCTTAGCTCGGCCTTCTCCAAAAGCTCCTCACAGTAGCGGACCAGCTTCATCCCTTCCTCATAGAGGGCTATGGATTCTTCCAGGGGAAGCCCTCCTGCTTCCAGCTTGCGGACTATATCCTCAAGCTTGCGGTAAGCTTCTTCAAAGGAGAGGGATTCCATGCTTCTCCCCCTTTAGGGAGCGAAGCCTTGAACCATCCCTTCGGCTTGGCGGCGAACCAATGAAAGATGCTCGGCAGCTTCCGTGTACCCTTCCCTTTCTAGGTCCCTGGTCACTTCATCCATCAGGCTTAGGAGCTCTTTATCCACAAGCGAAGCGTTGTCCTCCAGGAGACGCTTGGTCTCATCGGGGTAGGAGGCATCCATGAGCTCATTAACAAGCCTTACCCTGGGTGGGGCCTTTCGCCGGACAATCTCCACTGCCTTTTCGGCCAGAGAGGCCAGAGCTTGGAGAGTTTCCCCGTCCTCTTGCTCCTTAGCCCATTCCATGGAAGCGGCCAGAAGCTCCAAGAAAGCCATGTTTACATCCTCGGCCCTTTCCTCCAGGGTCTTGAGCCGGTCCTCGCTCTCCCAGACATCGCGCAGGAGGTCTCGGGCTTTGGTCATAGCTGCCCTTAATTCGGCATCTTGCCGGGCCGTTATATCCAGAAGTTGGTCCCTCAGCTCCCTTAGCTTCTGAGCTTCCTCGGCCTTCCCTTCTGCCTCACGTCGGTCAATGCGCTCGGCCAGGTCGCGGTAAAATTCGTAATCCAGGACCGGCCTTATCCGGGCGACGGCGTTTTCCAGGTCTTCGCCCTTAAGCTCCAGAAGCTCGCTTATTAAGGTTTCCCTCGCCTCTTCCATCCTGCGGTTCAGGAACTCTTCCACCTCCTTGCGGATGCCCTCAAGCTTCTCTATAAGCTCCGGCTCTTTTCTCCGATAAGCTTCGGAGACGAACCCGGCCAGCACCCTGAAGAACAAGGGGTCAAGTAAGTAAACGTTGCTTTCCAGGATATTGCTCCATTCCTCCTTAGGAGAAGCCAGCAGCGCTTCCACTAAGCCTATGCGCATCTCTTCGGCGATAATTTCCTCGTAAGGGATGTCTTCGGCCTTGATTATTTCCTCCAGGAAGCTTTTGAAGGTTATGAAAACCTTGGGCTGAAGGAGGTAAGCCTTCCGCTCCTCCTGAGGGATGGAGTTTATAAGCTGGTTGGTGAGGTCGCCGATTATCCTCTGGCGTTCCAGGTCGCTTGTCCCCACCTGAGCCGAGAGGTATACGAAGGCGAGCTCTTTTTCGGGGTTGTAGTAATAGATAGGGACGTTTAGGGTTCCGCCGGCTCCGCAGTAAGGGCAAACTGCCAGGTTAAGCCTTCCCCTTATGAGGAGTTCTCGCAGTTCTGGGTTTCTGGAGGCATCCACAAGGTTGTGGACCACAACTGTGAACTTTTGCCCGCACCTGGGGCAAGTGACTAAAGCTGTTTTAGGCATTTTCCTCTCCTTAAAAGGTTTGAGCACATTATACCCCTAAAAGAAGCAAGGCGCAACCCCTAATTGTCAACCCCCCGTTTTTGCCCACCCCCGTGGGCTTTGGGTTCGCCAGAGTTTTGGGCCCCACTCGGGGCGGGTTGCAGGGGGTGGCTGCTCGCCCCCTTCCTAAGATTCTTGGGGGCACATCCCCCACAACCCCCACCATGGGGGCTTCGCCCCCCTGGACCCCCGTTTTTGCCCACCCCCGTGGGCTTTGGGTTCGCCAGCGGCTTGGGTCCCACTCGTGGCGGGGCTGGCAAAAGCAGGCTGTTCGCCCCTAATTTTGGTTTCGTGGGGGGGGGACACCCCCCACGCCCTCCACCATGAGGGCTTCGCCCCCTGGACCCCCGTTTGCCCACCCCCGTAGGCTTTGGGTTCGCCAGCGTTTTGGGCCCCACTCGTGGGCGGGTTGCAGGGGGTGGCTGCTCGCCCCCTTTTAAGGTTTTGTGGGGGGACCCCCCACAACCCCCGGGGGGGGGGGGGGGGGGCCCCCCCCCCCCCCCCCCCCCCCCCCCCCCCCCC
>JAPWUT010000021.1 GCA_028275425.1 Anaerolineae bacterium
GAGGGGCTTCGCCCCCCTGGACCCCCCGATTGCCCACCTTCGTGGGCTTTGGGTTCGCCAGCGGCTTGGGTCCCACTCGTGGCGGGGGTGGCAAGAGCGGGCTACTCGCTCCTGTTTTGGGTTTCGTGGGGGGATGCCCCTAAAACCCCTGGGCCTCTCGCTTTACCCCTTTTGCAAGGGTTTAATCAGCAGCAGCCGTGGTGGGAATGGCCGTGCTCTTTTCCCTCAGCCTCGGCCTTGAGGTATTTTTCGGGGTCTTTTTCAAAGGCAACTTTGCAGCCAGGTGCGCAGAAGTAATAGGTCTTGCCCTCGTATTCGGTTTTGGCCGGGGCGGTTTCAGTATCAACCCACATCCCGCAAACCACATCTTTTACTTTAGCCATTTTTACCCTCCTTTAAAGTTTGATTCGGCGCAATAGGTTAGCATTGGTGACTACAGTGACAGAGCTGGTAGCCATGGCTACCTCGGCCAGAAGGGGATGCATCATCCCCAGAACCGCCAGTGGAATCATGACTACGTTGTAGAAGAAGGCCCAGAACAGGTTCTGTTTTATCTTGGCAAAAGTGGCCTTGGATAGCTTTATCGCCTTCACTACACCCATAAGATCACCCTTGACCAAGGTTACATCCGAGGCCTCTATAGCAATATCGGTTCCAGTGCCGATGGCTATGCCCACGTTGGCTTGTTTCAGGGCAGGAGCATCATTTATCCCATCGCCCACAAAAGCCACAAGGCCGTAATTTTCTTGGAGGCGACGGATTTCGGCCAATTTCTCCTCGGGCAGGACTTCAGCTAAAACGTGGGTTATGCCAAGCTTCTGAGCTATGGCTTGAGCAGTGCGGCGGTTGTCACCGGTAATCATAGCCGTGCGAATCCCCATCTCTCTCAGCATCTTTATGGCTTGGATGGCATCATCCTTGAGGGTATCGGCTACGGCTATGAGGCCAATGGGCTGCCCTTCCAAGGCTACAAGCATCGTCGTGTGCCCTTTTTCTTCTTGTTGCTTCATCCTTTCTTCCAGCGGCGATGGGTCAATCCCCATCCCCTGGAGGAATCGCTTGCTTCCTACTAAGACTTGCTTTCCTTCTACCAGCGCTTTAACCCCTTGACCCCGTATGGCCTCAAATTCCTTAGGCTCCGAGAGTTCAATTCCGAGCGAGCGTGCTTTTTCTACCACTGCTTTGGCCAAGGGATGTTCACTCCCCAACTCCGCCGAGGCAGCCCAGAAGAGCAATTCGTTTGGGGATAGTTGCCCGTTTGCCACCAACTCAACGACCTCAGGCTTGCCTTTGGTCAGGGTGCCAGTCTTATCAAAGACCACAACCTTTGCTTCTCTCAAGGTCTGTATGGCTTCCCCAGAACGTATGAGGATACCGTTCTGGGCGCCGATTCCGCTGCTTACCATGAGAGCGGTCGGGGTCGCAAGGCCCAAGGCACAAGGGCAAGCAATAACTACTACCGATACGAAGGCTATGATGGCCAGCGTCAGGCGCTCAGCTTCGGGGTTAATCCAGGGAAGGAATTGGGAGGCCCAAGTTGCTATAGGCTTCATTGCCTCCGGGAATAGAAGCCAGAGCAGGAAAGTGACTACTGCAATCCCCAAAACTACCGGTACGAACACGGCCGTTACGCGGTCGGCAAACTCTTGGATGGGGACTTTGGACCCTTGCGCTTCCTCCACCAGCTTTATAACTTGAGCTAAGAAGGTGTCTTTCCCAACCTTAGTAGCCCTGATTTTGAGGAGGCCATCTTGGTTGATTGTGGCGCCTATGACTTCATCGCCGGGGCGCTTGTTCACAGGCATGGACTCGCCAGTAGCTATGGATTCATCCACGCTGCTTTCCCCTTCAATCACTACCCCATCGGTTGGTATTTTCTCCCCCGGCCGCACG
Organism: Anaerolineae bacterium; assembly: GCA_028275425.1. Lineage (GTDB taxonomy): Bacteria > Chloroflexota > Anaerolineae > SpSt-600 > SpSt-600 > SpSt-600. Next base: position 1,894 of record JAPWUT010000021.1, read on the forward strand.
ATTAGGATATCGCCAACCTGCACTTTTTCTATCGGCACCTCTATTTCCTTGCCGTTTACCAATACACGAGCGGTCTTTGCCCCCAGTTCCAGCAGCCTCCTTATAGCTTGCGAGGCTCTACCTTTAGCCGTGGCTTCAACGTAACGGCCAGTGAGGTGAAAGGCCATTATCATCGCTGCCACCGGGGCATAGTTAGCGATGGGGATTGAGAAGCTGAGGGGGCCAGTGAGGAAGGAGGTTATGGTGCCCAAGGAGATGAGGACATCCATGTTAGCGAACCCATGGCGGACGGAACTCCACGCCGAGCGGTAGGTGGCGTTCCCGGCTACGGCTAATACAGGCAAAGCCAAAATTATCGTTCCCAACTGGTAGATGAATGGGGTAGGCCAAGCGATTCCCCAAAGCATTTCCGGGAGCATCCAGAGGATTAGGGGGATAGTAAACCCCCACGCCAGAAGAACCCTTCGGCGGGCGATGTGCATCCGCCGCTCTTCTTCGCTCTCCCCTTCTCGCTCCAGCTCCTCCCGCTCAATGATGACATCATAGCCCGCTTCCTTTACTGCAGCGACGATTTCGGCGAAAGAAGCCACGCCCGGTATGTATTCCACTGTGGCCCGCTCAGTAGCCAGGTTAACCGAAACATTAAGCACCCCTTCCACTGTTCCGATGGCTTTTTCCACATGGGCCACGCAAGAAGCGCAGGTCATCCCCACTATGGGCAAAGTCATCTTTTCCACTGGCACATCGTATCCGGCATCTCTAACAGCTTTCACCAGTTCGGCGAGGCCGGTGCCATCGGGGTTATAGTTCACGGTAGCACGCTCGGTGGCAAGGTTGACCGAGGCCGATATCACTCCCGGGACGTTTCTCAAGGCTTCTTCCACGTGAGCCACGCAAGAAGCACACGTCATTCCCGCCACCGGTAAAGTTATTGTCCGTGGCATGGCTTTACCTCCAGCGTTTTGCTAAGCACATTATCGTTGCCCAATTCCCCTCAAGCAAGGACAAAAGTCTCACGGGTGTGTCCCAGAATTGTAAGCCCCCAATTGCCCGCCCTCGTTGGCTGAGGGTTTGCCAATGTTTTTGGTCCCACTCGTGGCGAGTTTGCAGGGGTTGAGAACTCGCCCCTTTTAAGGTTTTGTGGGGGGACACCCCCCATACCCCACGCCATGGGGGCTTTGCCCCCTGGACCCCCCAGTTTCCCACCCTCGTGGGCTTCGGGTTTGCCAGAGTTTTGGGTCCCACTCGTGGGCGGGGCTGCTAATGGGGGCAACTCGCCCCCTCTTTTGAATTTGTGGGGGGACACCCCCATACCCCCGCCATGGGGGCTTTGCCCCCCTGGACCCCCCCTTCCCAACCCTTGTTGGCTGGGGGTTTGCCAACGTTTTTGGTCCAACTCGTGGCGAGTTTGCAGGGGTTGACAACTCGCCACTTTTTAAGGTTTCGTGGGGGGACACCCCTGAGAGGGGGCGCAGCCTCCTCCACCCCCGGTTAATCAGGCTCGACGGAGGCCAACCTTTGGCCAAAGGCTCAAAAAGGTTGATTGAAGGAACGCCTGACTAAATTAGGACACACCCCGTCTCACTCGCTTCCGGAAGCAGAAAGGGCTGCTTAGTTCAAGGCTTTGGAGGTGTAAGGGTGGAAAGAAGGTAGCCAAGGACCATGCTCAGAACTACAAGAAAGGTTATGACCCACAGGATGATTTGTGACCAGTTATAGCGCTTCCCCTTCATTCTATCACCACCAAGACCTGGTTCATTTCCACATCGCTTCCCTCTGAGACCTTAACTTCTCGCACAATACCGTCGCGGGGGGCGTGGATTTCATTTTCCATCTTCATAGCTTCCAAGATGCAAAGCACATCGCCCTTTTTGACTCTATCGCCCTCTCGCACCTTAACGGCTATGATTTTGCCAGGCATTATGGCTTTTACCACCCCTCCCTCTTCAACCGGAGCTTCAGGGATAGGGATAGTGGGGGCCTTTTCCTCCTCCAGGACTTCATACTTATAGGCAATCCCGTCCACCAATGCTACATCGGGCTTTACTTCCACCTCATGAGAAGCTCCGTCCACGATAACTTTCCCGCCGTTCACCTTGACCGAGAGGGGTCGGCCGTCTATACGCACTATCCCCTCTTCTACTTCCACTTCGTAAACCGTATCTTCAATCCGCAAGCGGAACTTTTCTACCATCTGACCCATCCTCCGGCTGGCCTTGCCGCCAGTTTCCAAGGGGAGATAAAGGGCTGGGCTGCAGGCACGGCATATGCTGGGATTTGAGGGACTTTGGGCTTGCGGTTAGCGACGATGCATGCCGCTATCGCTGCCGCTATTTCCTCTTTGAAGTTCACCCCTTTGGCCCTCCTCTCCAGGAAAGGCTTCGCTACCTGAGGGTAAAGGGCGTAAGAAACCACGTCTTCCTCACTGCGGGCAAGTTCTCCTATTTCTTGCCTCGCTTTCTCCAGTGCCGGCATCAGTAAATCGGCCGGGCGGCAATCTATTGGCTCCTCATCCCCTATAGCCAGTTTCTTGACTTTGGGGTCAATTGGGCCGGGGGGACGGCCGTAAAGGCCTTTTACGTAATCCTTCACTTCCCGCGGGATGACTTTGTACCGCTCGCCCAGCAGGACGTTGAGGACCGCTTGGGTGCCGACAATCTGGCTTGTAGGGGTCACCAAGGGCGGATAGCCCAGTTCTTCCCGAACTCTTGGCACTTCTTCCAGGACTTTGGGTAGGAGGTGGAGGGCTTTCTGCTCCTTGAGCTGAGCTACTAAGTTGGAGAGCATGCCCCCAGGGATTTGGTAAGTGAGCACGTTTATATCCACCGTTATCGGAGCTTCGTAAGCCTGGTATTTTGCCCTTATTCCCCCAAAGTATTCGGCAATTTTTGATAGAAGCTCCAAATCAAGGCCAGGGTCCCGTGGAGTGCCCTTGAGCATAGCCACTAAAGTTTCACAAGGCGGCTGGGATGGACCCAGAGCCATCGTAGAGATGGCCGTATCCACTACGTCGGCTCCGGCCTCTATAGCCTTGAGGAGGGTAGCTGTCCCCATCCCGCTGGTATAGTGAGTGTGGACCTGGATTGGGACTGGGACTGCCTCTTTTAGCCTGCCCACAAGCTCGTAGGCAGCGTAAGGGGAAAGAAGCCCGGCCATGTCCTTTATGCAGATAGAATCTGCCCCAAGGTCCACCAATTCCTTCGCCAGCTCAACGTATTTTTCCAAAGTATGGACCGGGCTTATGGTATAGCAGATGGCGGCCTGAACGTGAGCACCTTCCCTTTTAGCCACCTTCATTGCCCAGGCCATATTGCGTGTATCGTTGAGGGCGTCAAAGATGCGGAATATATCAATGCCGTTAGCTCTGGCCAGGACTATGAACTTTTCCACCACATCATCCGGGTAATGCCTGTATCCTACGACGTTTTGGCCCCGGAGAAGCATCTGCAAGGGGGTATTGGGGAGGTTTTGCTTTAGCAGGCGGAGGCGTTCCCAAGGATCCTCGTTTAGGAAGCGCATAGCGGCATCAAATGTTGCCCCTCCCCAAACCTCCATGGAATGAAAGCCTACTTTGTCCATAAGCGGAGCTATGCGGAGCATATCTTCAGTCCGGAGCCTTGTAGCTATGAGTGACTGGTGGGCATCCCGGAAAGTAGTATCGGTTATCTTGACTGGCTTCATGTCCTCCTCCTGCTTTAGTTAAACACCCGCTCCCTTTGGCGGGTTCGCAATAAGCTTATCACAACCTTAGCGCAATGACAAGTGCAACCATTGAAAGCTGAGCCTGGCCTCTTGAAAGGCCTTGTAACTGCGGGCTTTGTGTGGTAAAATCAAAAGAGGAAACCATTCGCGAGGGATTTGAGATGGGCAGGGATAAGGATTTGGTGGAAGGAATTTACGGGTGGCGAGTTGAATTTTTTGAAGGGGCTTTGACGCCCTTCCCCAGGGTCCGAAGGACCTGGAAACCACCCACCGATGTCTACGAGACCGATTCACACATAGTGGTGAAAGTGGAAGTGGCAGGGATGAAGCCCGAAGACTTTGAAATCTCCTTATCCTCACGCACCCTTACAATCTCAGGAGTCCGGATGGACCCAGCCGAGAAGCTCACTTACCAGCAGATGGAAATTTCTTACGGGCGATTTGAAACCCAAGTCTACATCCCAGGGCCAATTGAGGAAGATAAAATTGAAGCCGTTTACGAGGATGGCTTTTTGAAGGTGTTGATACCAAAGGCTAAAGCAATTAAGCTTAAACCTCACGAAACCATAGAGCTTTTGCCAGAAAAATAAACGAAAGGAGGTAGAGGATGGCTTTCTTCTTCAAGAAGGAAGAGGCACCTGAGCAGAAGATTGAGGCCCAGAGTGGAGTAGAAATCCCGGAGGAAATGCCTATCTTGCCTCTGCGCAAGGTTGTGGCTTACCCCCTTACTGTATTCCCCCTGAGCGTCGGCCAGCCAAGGTCTATAAAGCTTGTGGATGATGCCGTTGTCGGCAATAAACTCATAGGCCTTGTAGCAGCCAAGGATGCGGAGATACCAGAACCGGGGCCAAACGATGTGTTTTGGACCGGGACGGCCGCTATAATCCACAGGCTGTTCAAGGCCCCAGATGGCACTTTGCGCCTAATCGTCCAAGGAGTGGAAAGGTTCAGGATTGAAGAGTTCACCCAGGAGGTCCCATACCTAAAGGCCAAGGTGAAGCCAGCCCCGGAAATCGTGGAGAAGACGATTGAAGTAGAGGCATTGATGCGCAACTGCACGGAGCTATTCCGGCGCTTGGTCTCCTTGGCCCCCCACCTTCCCGAAGAGCTGATGGCTGCAGTCCTCAACGTTGACGACCCAAGGCAGCTTGTATACCTCATCGCTACCACCGTAAGGATGGATATCAAGGAAGCGCAGGAACTCTTGGAGCTGGACCACGTCCGAGATAAGCTCCATAAGCTCAACACTATCCTCACCAGGGAACTTGAAGTCCTGGAGCTGGGGCGCAAAATCCAGAGCCAAGCTCAGGCCGAGATGGAAAAATTGCAGCGCGAATTCTTCCTCCGAGAGCAGCTTAAGGCCATAAAGAAGGAGCTTGGGGAAGAGGACGAGCAGGCCCTGGAGATAAAGGAGCTTGAGGAGAAAATAGCCAAGGCTGGTATGCCGGAAGAGGCGGAAAAGGAGGCAAGAAGGGAACTTGAACGCCTACGCAAAATGCCCCCGGTCGCTGCTGAATACTCCGTCATCAGAACCTACCTTGATTGGCTGACAAGCTTGCCTTGGAACGTAGCTACAGAAGATAACCTGGACATAGAGCGAGCAAAGCGCATCCTGGATGAAGACCACTACGATTTGGAGAAGGTGAAAGAGCGAATACTGGAATACTTGGCCGTCCGCAAGCTGAAGCAGGAAAGGAAAGAGGAGAGGGAAAAAGAAGCAGCCCAACTAACCGATTACATCCGCCGCGAGAGGGAAGGCGTAATCCTGTGCTTTGTGGGGCCTCCGGGCACAGGCAAGACCTCCCTCGGCCAATCCATAGCCAGAGCCTTGGGACGTAAGTTCATCCGCATAAGCTTGGGTGGGGTCCGGGATGAGGCTGAGATAAGAGGCCACCGCCGGACTTACGTTGGCGCTCTGCCCGGCCGCATAATCCAGGCTATACGCAGGGTCGGAACCAAAAACCCCGTCTTCATGATAGACGAGGTGGATAAAATCGGGTTGGACTTCCGCGGTGACCCCGCCGCCGCCCTCCTTGAGGTCCTTGACCCCGAACAGAACAGGGAGTTCAGGGACCATTACCTGGATGTGCCCTTTGACCTTTCCCAAGTTATGTTCATAGCCACGGCCAACGTCCTGGACACCATCCCACCAGCCCTCCTGGACCGGATGGAGGTAATCCAGCTTTCCGGTTACACCGAGGAGGAAAAGCTGCACATAGCCAAGAAATACCTCCTACCAAGGCAGCTTAGGGAAAACGGCCTGCGCCAGGAAGAAGTGACCATCTCCGATGAAGCCATCCGCAAGATAATCCGGGAATACACACGCGAGGCGGGGGTCCGCAACCTGGAAAGGGAGATTGGGGCTATCTGCCGGAAAATCGCCACCAAGGTAGCTTCTGGCGAGCAAGGCCCATTCCACGTGGATGTGGATGACTTGGTAGATTACCTTGGGAAGCCCAAGTATTACTCCGAGGTGATGGAAAGGACCGAAATCCCCGGAGTGGCTACCGGGCTGGCCTGGACGCCAACAGGAGGCGATATCCTCTTTGTAGAAGCTACCAAGATGCCTGGGAAGAAAGGTTTCATCCTGACCGGTCAGCTGGGCGAGGTGATGAAAGAATCGGCTCAGGCAGCTCTGAGCTATGTCCGCTCCAAAGCCTCGGAATTTGGGCTTGAGGACGATTTCTTTGAGAAGCACGATATCCACCTGCACGTGCCGGCCGGGGCTATCCCCAAGGATGGCCCATCGGCTGGGATAACCATGGCCGTAGCCCTCGTCTCCCTGCTCACCAACCGCCCCGTCCGGCCCGATATTGCCATGACCGGGGAGATAACACTGAGGGGGCAAGTCCTGCCTGTGGGGGGGATAAAGGAGAAGGTCCTGGCCGCTCACAGGGCGGGGATAAAGACTGTAATCCTCCCCAAGCGCAATGAGCCGGACCTGGCCGAAATCCCAGAGGACATCCGAAAGGAGATGAACTTCGTCCTGGTTGACCATGTGGATGAGGTCTTTAGGATAGCTTTTGCCGATAAGCAGGAAAGGAAGGAAGCCGATGAGGGGCAAGCTTCTGATTCTGGGCCTGCTCCTGGCCATTCTGAGCCTAATACCGCTTGAGGCAGCAGGCCAGGAAGTTTATGTGGCTAAAATAAGCGGGATAATAGACCCATTTGTGGCCCGCTACGTTCGCCAAGCCATAGAGTCTGCTTCGGAAGGGGGGGCCATATGCCTCATCATTGAGCTTGATACCCCCGGCGGGACCGATACCGCCATGAGGGATATTGTCCAGAACATAATGAACTCACCGGTTCCGGTGGTGGTTTACGTTTCCCCCCAAGGGGCAAGGGCAGCCTCGGCAGGGCTTTTCATAGCCATGGCGGCCCACATTACGGCCATGGCCCCAGGAACCAACATAGGAGCCGCACATCCAGTGGGGATAGGAGAACCAATCACAGGAACACTTGAGACTAAGGTTACTCAAGACGCCGCCGCCTACATAAGAGCTATCGCTCAGGAAAGGGGCCGCAACGCTGAATGGGCCGAGCAAGCTGTCCGGGAAAGCGCCTCCATAACCGCCCAGGAAGCCTTGGAGAAAAAGGTCATTGACTTAATAGCCCCCGACCTCCAGGAACTTCTCCGCCTGATAGACGGGAAGAAGGTCAAAGTGGGGGGAAGGGAGGTAACCCTGGCCACTGCCGGAGCCCCTCTGCGGAGGCTCACTATGAGCTGGACCGATAACCTCCTCCATTCCTTGGTCAACCCTGATGTGGCCTATATCCTCCTATCCCTGGGCATAATGGGCATAATAGCCGAATTCTACAACCCCGGCACTTTCATCCCAGGGATGACCGGAATCATATGCCTAATCCTGGCTTTCGTGGCCCTGGGAAGCCTCCCCGTCAACTGGGGCGGAATTGCCCTCATAATCCTGGCCATAATCCTCTTCCTTCTGGACATTAAAGTCACAGGCTTTGCCTTAAGCGTAGGCGGGGCGATATCCTTCGTTTTGGGTTCACTTATGCTTTTCAGCCCCTGGCCCACAGCCTCACCGGCAATGCCTTCGGTGAGGGTATCTTGGTGGCTTGTGGCTATTATGACTGCAGCCTTCCTCGGCTTCTTCCTTTTTGCGGCTTCTGCCGTGTGGAGGGCACAGCGAAGGAAAGCCCTCACCGGCCTTGACGTAGTCATAGGAGCGAGGGGATGGGCTACCTCCGACCTCAACCCCTTGGGGACTGTTCTGGTCAAAAGCGAGGAGTGGACAGCGGAAGCAGTAGAGCCTCCTATCCTGAAAGGCGAAGTGATAGAGGTTGTGGGGCGGGAAGGCATGAGGCTTAAAGTGAAGAAAGCCCAACAATCTTCCCCCTCCCGTTAAAAGCCTATGGAAAGCTTAACTCTCAGAGGACTCCTCCCCATCCTCAGGGAACACAAAGCCTACAAGTGGCTGGTGGAAAAGCTCCGGGAGAGGAACAACCACCCTCTCCCTTTAGAGTTAGCCGAACCAGCCCGCCCTTTCGTATTCGCCGCCCTGCTCAAAGACCTGAATTGCCCCATAGTCATAATCGTTTCCTCAGCGGAAAAGGCACGCCGTTACTACGAGGAACTCCGCAGCTGGACTGAAACCCCTGAAGATGTCCTGCTCTTCAAAGAGCCCGATGCCCTCCCCTACGAACGAGAACCATGGGGGAAAGAAACCATCGCCCAGAGGCTTGAAGTCCTCTTCCGGCTTGCCCTCTACCTCACCCCTTACCATAACTCCTTGCCTTTAAACCCACCCCTGGTCATAGCCTCCGTCCGTTCCATGCTCTATAAGACCATCCCCATCAAAGAATTCCTGGCAAGGACCAAGCTGATAAAAGCAGGCCAGCAATACCCCTTCCAAAAATTCCTCCGCCTTTTGGACGAACTCGGTTACCGCTACGAGATGGTGGTTGATGAGCCCGGAACCTTCAGCTACAGGGGTGGAATCCTTGACCTCTATCCTCCCTCGTCTCGGCTGCCTGTCCGGATAGAATTCTTCGGCGATGAGATTGAGACCATGCGCCTCTTTGACCCCGGAACCCAGCGCTCCTCCGGCCAGATAAAGAGCTTTGCCCTTACCCCCGCTTCCGAAGCCTTGCCTGGCTTCGGGCCTGAGGCCTTCACAATTTTCTCCTCCTTTGACCTTTCACCTTGCCACCCATTGGCCCAGAGCCGTTTCCGCGAGGACTTGGAGAACCTCCGCCAGGGCAAACTCTTCCGAGGGATTGAGTTCTACATCCCCTACCTCTATCCTTCCCCCGGCTCTTTCCTGGATTTCTTGCCCAATGAAGCCTTAGTGATAGCCGAGGACTTTTCCGAACTGGAAGCCGCCATCCAAAACCTCATCTTCCAGGCTGCCGAAGTAGAGAAAGAGCTGACAAGGACGGGGGAAATCCCTCCCAACCTCCCCTCACCTTACTTCCCCGGTGAAACCTTGCTGGGAAGAATCAAGAAGCGAGTTGACCTAACAATAACCCCTACTGAAGAGGAAACCCCTATCACCCAAGCCTTCCTCTACGCTCCCCTCTATGCCGGGCAGATGGAAAAGCTCCTGGAAGAGAGCCTGGCCATGGAGAGGACGGGAAGCCGGGTAATCATCGTTACCCGCCAGGCCAACCGCTTAGCGGATATGCTGGCGGAACGCGGGGTTCCGGCCGAGCCCACCACAGCCATAGAAACCCCTCCACCCCCTTCAAGCCTAACTTTGGTCAGAGGAATACTATCGGAAGGGTGGATGCTTCAATCCGATGGGACCCATACTGTCCTCTTGACCGATGCTGAGATTTTCGGGTGGACGAGGCCAGCCCCAAGGCGCCCGATAAAAGTCCATCGCCCTGCCCCCGAAACACTGTTCGGCGATATAAAGCCAGGGGATTACGTCGTGCACATTGACCACGGCATAGGCATCTTCCGAGGGCTGACCCACCTCACACTCCACGGGGTTGAGCGGGAATACCTGGAAGTAGAATATGCTGCCGGCGACAGGCTCTATGTCCCAGTCCACCAGGCCGATAAGCTGAGCCGCTATGTGAGCATAAGCGATGAACCTCCGACCCTGCACCGCCTCGGCACTGCCGATTGGGAGTATGCCAAGGAAAGAGCCCGAAGGGCCGTAAGCGAAATAGCCAAGGAACTCCTCCAACTCTACACGGCCAGAGAAGTGGTCACCGGCCACGCCTTCTCCCCCGATACCCCATGGCAGACCGAACTGGAAGCTTCCTTCCCCTACGAGGAAACTCCCGACCAGCTCAAAGCCATAGAAGAAGTGAAGAGAGACATGGAGCAGCCTCGGCCTATGGATAGGCTGATTTGCGGGGATGCGGGTTACGGCAAGACCGAAGTAGCCTTGCGGGCCGCATTCAAAGCCGTGATGGACGGGAAACAAGTCGCAGTCTTAGTCCCCACAACCGTCTTGGCCCAGCAGCATTACGAAACTTTCAAAGAGCGCCTCAAGCCCTTCCCTGTGACCGTAGAAATGCTCTCCCGTTTCCGCTCCCCATCCGAGCAAAGGGAAATCCTGGAAAAGCTCAAAAGCGGGGCTATTGATATAATCATCGGCACCCACAGGCTCCTCCAGAAAGACGTAGTCTTCAAAGACTTGGGCCTTGTCATCATAGACGAAGAACAGCGCTTCGGGGTAGTCCACAAGGAACACTTCAAGAAACTCCGGACCCAGGTTGATGTGCTCACCCTCACCGCTACCCCCATACCCCGAACCCTCTACATGTCCCTGGCTGGGATAAGGGACATGAGCACCATAGAAACCCCTCCTGAGGAAAGGCTACCGGTGAAAGTCTACGTTGGCCCGTATGATGAGACATTGGTGCGCCAGGCAATCCTGAGGGAACTGAACCGAGGCGGACAGGTTTTCTTCGTCCACAATCGGGTCCAAGACATTCGAGAAGTGGCGGCGAGAGTGAAGAAGCTCGTGCCCAACGCCCGGATAGAAATAGCCCATGGCCAGCTCCCCGAAGAAAAACTGGCCAGAGTAATGCTGGACTTTGCCTCCGGAAAAATCAACATTCTGGTTTGCACCTCAATAATAGAGAGCGGGCTGGATATCCCCAACGCCAATACCATCATCGTTAACAAAGCCGATACATTTGGCCTTTCCCAGCTCTACCAGCTTAGGGGTAGAGTCGGCAGGGGTTCGGTTAGGGCCTATGCCTACTTCCTCTACGACCCTACCGAGCCGCTCACGGAGAGCGCAAGGCGGCGGTTGGAAGCAATAATGGAAGCGGGAGAACTGGGAGCTGGGCTACGCATCGCCCTCAAAGACCTGGAGATAAGGGGGGCAGGCGAAATCCTCGGCCCACGTCAGCATGGCCACATAGCAGCCATAGGCTTTGACCTATACTGCCGCCTCCTGGCCAGGGCAGTCCAAGAACTGAGGGAGGGAGAAGAAGCAGCCAGGGCCTCCATCATCTCTCTTCCCGACCTCAACATTGACCTGCCTTTGCCCTCCTTCATCCCCGAAAGTTACGTTCCCGACCCATTCTTAAGGCTTCAGCTTTACCGCCGGATGGCCCAGCTCCAAACCTTAGAGCAGATTGAAGAGATGCGAGCCGAGCTGGAGGACCGCTTCGGCCCTCTGCCGGTGGCTGTTCGCTACCTACTTTACCAGCTAAAAGTGAAAATCTTAGCCTTGAGGGCAGGGGTCAAATCCATCGGGGTAGAAGAAGGCCAAATAGCGGTAAGGCTTGATGGGGCGATGAGCGAAGCTGAGCTACGCCGACGCCTTGGTGACCTTGTTTCCCGTGGGCCTGGTCACCTTTTCCCGCCCGTGCGGATTGGCCGCAAGGCCCTCTGGCTGCCCATTGGGAAGAGGGAAGAATGGCAGAAACTTCTGGAGAAGACCTTGGAAAGGCTTGCGGAGCACGCCAAGCCGTAACGTCATTGCGAACCCCGCTGCCGGCAAACCCTCAGCCCACGAGGGTGGGAAAACAGGGGGGTCCAGGGGGCGGAGCCCCCTGGCGGGGGGCGTGGGGGGTGTCCCCCCACAAATTCAAAAGAGGGGGCGAGGCGCCCTCCTTAGCAACCTGCCCACGAGTGGGACCCAAAGCGCCAGCGAACCCTTAGCTCACGGGGGTGGGCAAAGGGGGTGGAGGGGGCGGAGCCCCCTCCCAGGGGGTTTGGGGGATGTGCCCCCAAAATGGCGAGTTGCTAACCACAGTACACCCGCCACGAGTGCCCAAAAACCCAAAGCCCACCGGGCTCATATGCATCCCATCCGCCAAAGCTTTTGCGAATTCCTTGCCAATGTGTTATAATTGGAGTAAACATACCATGGGAGGGTAGGGACATGAAGCGGTGGCACTGTATGCTCATAGTCTTATCCATCTTACTTTTGGCCTCCTGCAAAGGAGCCCATACTCCTTCCGGCCTCTCCGGAACAATTACCGTGGACGGCTCCAGCACTGTCTACCTCATAACCGAAGCTATGGCCGAAGAATTCCAGAAGCTTAACCCCAATG
>JAPWUT010000157.1 GCA_028275425.1 Anaerolineae bacterium
CGGTTCAAAGCGATGTTTTCCGGAGCAATGTCAATCTGTATCCACTTCTGCTCCCCGATTTCTCCCCACGCCGGGGGTCGCCCCCAGAAGTCTATATCCCCAAGCCTTCCTCCCACAAGCAGCACAACATCGGCAGAGGCTTGGGCAGCCATAGCCCCGAAGGAAGAAGCCAAGATGCAAAGGGGATGGTCTTCGGGGATAGCTCCCCGTGCTCCTGGGCTGGTGGTAACCGCTGCACCAAGGTATTCGGCCAGTTCCCTGAGCTCTTGCCATGCTCCGGAGCGAAGGACCCCTCCTCCGGCATGGATGAGGGGCGATTGGGCTTCCACAAGCCACTTGGCCGCCTCCCGCACAAGCTCTGGGTCACCAGACGGTGGAACCTCGGCCCGGTAAGCTGAGGGGCCAAGGATTTGGGCCTCTTCCTCCGGCCCGCTTGCGGTCAGCACATCGGAGGGGAAATCCAAGTGGACAGGGCCAGGCCTTCCGGAAGTGGCGATGCGGAAGGCCATCTGGATTAGTTGAGGAATCCTGCGCCAATGGTAGACTACAGCATTCCACTTGGTGATGGGGCGGAAAAGGTTGAGCTGGTCAAGGCTTTGCATTGAGCCATGTTCGGGGTAAATCCTCCAGGTTTGGTTCTGAGCCGTTATCACCAGTATCGGGATAGAATCGGCAAAGGCAGCATAGACCCCAGGGACGAGGTCGGCTGCACCTGGGCCGACTGTTCCTGTGCACACCCCCACTTCACCGGTTACTCTGGCCCAGGCATCGGCCATGTGGGCCGCTGCTTGTTCGTGGCGGGTGGTAACAAACTGGAGGCCCGCTTCTTTTCCGAGCCTGTATATGGCATCGGTAAAGGGGTTAAGCTGGTCGCCGGGGATTCCGAAGACGTAGCGGACCCCTTCTTTTAGCAAGCATTTGACCAAAATTTCGGCCCCTTTAATCTCACCCATTGGGAATTAGCTCCTTTCCAGGCACTTTTCGGCTATGGCTGGGAGGGCCACAGCCACGTCTTCCCTTATGACCACATCGGCTATGGAGTCGGCGTAAGTGCTCTGGAGGTTTACCACGATTAGTTTGGCGCCATTTTGGTAGGCCAAGGTAGGAAGTTCAGCTGCAGGGTAAACCTCCAGGGACGAGCCGGCAATTATCATGGCATCGCACCGCTGAGCTTCTCCGACTGCTTCCAGGAAGACCCACTTCGGGAGCGGTTCGCCAAAGAGGATGACTTTGGGCTTCAGTATCCCACCGCACTGGCATCTGGGTATCTCGCCGAGCTCAAGGTAGTTGTGCAGGAAGCTTTCGGTAGGATAGGAGCGGCGGCATATTATGCATTCGGCCTCACGGATGTGGCCGTGGATTTCCAAGACCCTCTTGGAGCCGGCCTTTTGGTGCAGTCCATCTATATTCTGGGTTATTACCGCTTTGAGCAATCCGGCCTCCTCAAGCTTAGCCAGGGCTATGTGGGCGGGGTTGGGCTTGCTTTCCAAAAGGGTTTTACCCAGAGGGCGGAACCACTCAAAGAAGCGCTCGGGATTTAACCGGAAAGCGTAGATAGAAGCCACGGCCATCGGGTCTACTTTCTCCCAAAGGCCTGAGCCTGGGCTTCGGAAGTCCGGGATTCCAGAGGGGGTGCTTATGCCGGCGCCTGTTAGAGCCACTACGTATTTGGACGAAAGGATAATCTGTGCCGCTTTCTCAACCTCAGTCATCATTCCCTCCAATCCCTTAGGAGCCGCGAACTGGCTCTACCTTCACAGCGCAAATCTTGTACTCCGGTATGCGGGCTATTGGGTCAAGGGCAGCATGAGTAAGGGCGTTGGCTGCGGCCTCAGCGTAGTGGAAGGGGATGAAGACTACCCCAGGCTTTATGCGATCAGTTAACCGCACGGCCACCTCTATTGAGCCTCGTCGGCTTGACACCTTTACCTTCTTGGCTCCGTTGAGGCCTATCTTTTCGGCATCGCTGGGGTTTATTTCCACATAAGGCTCAGGGGCTTCTTGTTCCAACTTGGGTGAGCGCCGGCTCATGGAGCCTGCGTGGTACTGGAACATAGTGCGGCCGGTGGTTAGGATAAACGGGTATTCTTCGTCGGGAAGTTCTGCTGCCTCGCGGAAATGGATGGCGTGGAAGCGGCCCAAGCCACGGGTGAATTTCTCTTTGTGAAGGTATGGGGTTCCGGGGTGCTCTACTGAGGGGACAGGCCACTGGAGCGAGCCTTCTTTGTCCAGCCTTTCGTAAGTCACACCACCGTAGCTTGGGGTCACTTTGGCGATTTCGGCCATAATTTCCTCAGGGGAGGAGAACTCAAACCCTTTAGCCCCAAGCTTCTTAGCCAGTTCGCAGATTATTTCCCAATCGGCTTTTGCCTCGCCAGGTGGGTTCACAGCCTTGCGCACCCGCTGAATTCGCCGGTCGGTGCTGGTAAAAGTCCCATCCTTTTCGGCGAAGGATGCGCTGGGAAGGATTACATGGGCCAACTGCGCCGTTTCGGTGGGGAAAATGTCCTGGACTACAAGGAATTCAAGCTTCTCAAGGCACTCCTTAACGTGATGGATATCGGGGTCGGTAACCATTGGGTTCTCGCCCATTATGTATAATGCCCGAAGTTGGCCCTCGCCGGCAGCGTTGACCATTTCTACAACCGTTAGGCCGGGTTGCTCGGGAAGGCCTTCTACACCCCAGGCGGATTCAAACTTGGCCTTAGCTTCAGGGGATGTAACAGGCTGATAACCGGGGTAGACGTTAGGTAGACCTCCCATATCGCAAGCGCCCTGGACGTTGTTCTGGCCTCGGAGGGGGTTGACCCCAGCTCCGGGAATTCCGATGTTGCCGGTAAGCATGGCCAAGTTAGCGATGCTTTTGACGTTATCGGTTCCGGTAGTATGCTGGGTTATGCCCATGGCATAAAGTATGGCTGCAGGCTTGTTCTGGGCATAGAGGCGTGCCGCAACCCTCAAATCGTCGGCGGGGATACCGGCGATTTCTTCCACCCGCTCCGGGGTGTATTCCTTTACCACTTCCCACATCTCTTCAAAGCCTTCGGTCCGCTTCTCTATGAACTCCTGGTCTGCAAGTTCTTCAGTGATGATGACGTTCATCAAGCCGTTTAGCCAGGCCACATCAGTTCCAGGGCGCGGACGGAGGTAAATGTCGGCCAGGCGGCCTATCTGCACTTCCCTGGGGTCAATGACAATGATTTTTGCCCCTCTCTCCTTGGCCTCCATTACGTGGCTGGCGATAAGGGGGTGAGCTTCGGTGGTGTTGGAGCCGGTGATGAGGAAGCAGCGGGTATACTGGCTGAACTCGGGGATGGAGTTGGTCATAGCACCGCTGCCGAAAGAGGCGGCCAGACCGGCCACCGTAGGGCTGTGTCAGAGCCGGGCACAGTGGTCCACGTTGTTGGTTTTGAAGAATGAGCGGGCGAGTTTCTGCAGCAGGTAATTCTCCTCGTTCGTGCATTTAGCCGAGCTAAAGAAGCCTATAGCTTGGGGGCCATAAGTGTCACGGATTTGGAGGAGCTTTTCGGCAATCAGGCTGAGGGCTTCGTCCCAAGAAGCTTCTCGGAAGCTTCCTCCTTCCCGTATCAGCGGCTTTTTCAGCCTATCAGGATGGTTGACGAAAGCGGTTGCGTTCCAGCCTTTTATGCAGAGCTTGCCACGGCTTACCGGGTGTTCTTTTGCTGGCAACACCCCTACGATTTCTCCATCCAAGACCTGGATGTAAAGCCCGCAGCCAGCGCCGCAGTATGGGCAAACGGTGAGAACGTTCTTATATTCCATGCTCTCCTCCTCCTATTCCCTGATGGCTGCATCGGCAAGGGTAAGGGGAAGGGGCGGAGCCGCTTCCAAATCAGCTCCAGGCTCGTACCCCAGCATCTCCTTGACATCCTGCCGGATTAATTCGTAGAGGACGGTCAAAGGTATGTGTGCAGGGCAAGTTAATTCACACTGACGGCAGAGGACGCATCGGGTAGCCATATGCATGGCTCGGATTAAGTGGAAGGAGGGGAAAGGCGGGGCCAATACCCCAGGCTCAACCCAAAGGGGGTCTTCCAGAGCGCAAGATTCGCAGAAGCATTCGGGGCAGATGTTACGGCAGCCGTAACATTTGATGCACTTGGCAAACTGCTTCTGCCAGAAAGCCCTTCTTTCTTCCAAAGGAATCTTGGGGTATTCAGCCAATAGAGGGTGAGGTGAACCGGCCGGAGCGGGTTGGCCGAAGGTTTTGCCCTGAGGCCACTTTTCAAGGCGAGGGAAGGGGTCAGCGCAGTGGCATTCTTCAGCTTCTTCGGCAGTGCAGGCAACTCCGAAGACGTAAAGCCTCTGGGGGTCTACCTGATTTCGCTTCGCCATTTCCGCCAAAGCGCGCAAGTCGCAACCCCTGGCCACTACTCCGAAGTGGGCCTGCGGGTAGCGTTTCTGGAGCAAGGACACGATAGGGCCGAGTGGGTAACGTGGCTCCAGAGCCAATTGGGACAAATCGTC
>JAPWUT010000158.1 GCA_028275425.1 Anaerolineae bacterium
GTTGCTAATGTGGGCTGCTCGCCCCCTTTTAAGGTTTTGTGGGGGGACACCCCCCACGGCCCCCTGCCATGGGGCTTCGCCCCCTGGACCACCACGTTTTGCCCGCCCTCGTGGGCTTTGGGCTTGCCAACGTTTAGGGTCCCACTCGTGGCGGGGTTGCTAATGTGGGCGACTCGCCCCCTAATTTGTTTTTGTGGGGGGACACCCCCCACGGCCCCCCGCCATGGGGGCTGTGCCCCCCTGGACCCCCCGTTTGCCCACCCTCGTGGGCTTTGGGCTTGCCAACGTTTAGGGTCCCACTCGTGGCGGGGTTAGCCTCTCCCCAGCCCCTCCCTGAGGTGGGGAGGGGAGAACCCCGCCAAATTTTCCCCCTTCCCTGCGAGGGAAGGGGGTCAGGGGGTTAGGTCGTAAGGGGCACAGCCCCCGCACACTCTGGGAGAGGGTTGTGCCCCCTCCACCTGCGTTTTTTTAATCGCAAAGGGCGCAAGAGGGAAAATTTTGTAAATATCTTTGCGCCCTTTGCGGTTAGATTTTACTTTGGCTTTAGTGTTAAGTTGGCCTCGGCAAAGCGTTGCACTTGGTCCTTGTCCCAAAGCATCGGGTGGTATTCGCCCGTGGCCCACTTCATTATGAAGTCGCCATAGTGAGGATGGTAAGGATGACCGGATTGGCCAGTTGTGTGGATGGAGAGGGAGTTGCCCCAGGCCCCAACATCTACAATTTGCCTGTAGGACGGCAGAACTGATACCTCAAATGGGTTCTTAGGGTCGTAAAGGGTGTTGTTCACGGTCTCGCAGCTACCGCTTACAGGCACAGGGCCACGGTTGAAGAGGGATTCAATGGGCTTTATGCCCGATTTGCCAAGGGTCTCGTTCCGGAAGGTTGCGGTGTGGACTTTGCTCCATTGCCATTTGTTCATGTCCTTGCCCAAGCGCTTTGTCAGCTCGTCCACGGCTTCTTTGAGGGCCTTGGTAAGCACTTCTTCCCTCGTTTCGGTCTTGGGGGTGTAGATGTTATCGTACCAGGGAGATTGAGGGTTGGCCAGGATTGTGGCCAGGACTTGCATGGTGAGGGATTCGGTGCCCATGAAGGCCCGGAAAGCCTTCTCGCCGAGCTCGTCGGCCAGGATGTTGCGGAGCAGGCTCAGCCTTACGGCTTCAAAAATCGTGGCCCCTACGGATTCCGGAACGGCCCGGCGATCCCATTGCTTGAGTATGTCCAAGGCTTCTTTGAGGCGAGGCTCTTCTGGGGAAAGGGCCAAGAGGTGAGGGATGACCTCTTCGGCATGCAGGACGTAGGAGTCCATGTGGATGGCTTTGAAGTCATCAATGCTCAGCTTGTCCTTGGAAGTTATGAGGTCAACTATGCGTTGAGCCCGGTAACCTCGGTTCCAGTCGCGGGCGATGAAGTGGGGGAAATCGGGCTTTACTACGGCGTTGTTGGCTGTAACTACGTAGCCTTCGGGCGGGTTGAAGGTGCGAGGCAGTTCATCAAACGGGATGTAGCCGGTCCACTCATACTCGCTGTTCCATCCCGGAACAGGCATTGAGCCATCGCCCTTTTTGCGGATTGGAACTTTGCCGGGCATCTGGTAGCCTATGTTGCCTTCTACATCGGCGTAGACGAAGTTTTGGCTTGGGGCATCCCAGTATTTGAGGGCTTCCCTGAATTCTTGCCAATTGCGAGCCTTGTTTAGGAGGAGTACGGATTTCATGATGGTGCCGGGTTCAAGCGCCGTCCAGCGGAAAGCCAGAGGTTGCCACCCGTAGGCCCAGGTCTCCTCAGTACCGCCGGCCACATCGTTTATTATCGGGCCATGGCGGGTGAGGCGGACCCGCACCATGACCGGCTCCTTTTTACCCCGCACTTTTATTTCTTCCCAAATTATCTGCATGTCCTCCCACTTTCCATCCACTTCGTACTGGTCGGGGTTTTCGGGGTTGATTCTCTCCACGTAAAGGTCCTGGACGTCGGGGTTGACATTGGTTACGCCCCAAGCTATGTAGGCATTGTGGCCGATTATTACCCCGGGGCATCCGGCAAAAGAGGCTCCGACGACGTTAAACGGGCAATCTTCGCTTACAGGCTCGCAGTGCAGGCCGATTTCATACCATATAGCGGGCATTTGGATGCTCAAGTGGGGGTCATTGGCCAAGAGAGGGCGTCCGGTGGTAGTGCGTTGGCCTGAGACTACCCAGTTATTGCTTCCAAGGCCTGGGCCAGCTTTGAGGATTTCCAGGGCTTCCCAAGGTATGCTCTTCAGGGTAGCTTCAGCCAAGGGGACCGGGGTTGCAGGGGTTGATGAAGGGCCAGTCTCGGGGTGAGGGACTATTACCGGCCGGTTGGGAGGATATGGTAGGTCTATGTCTTTGAGGCGTGCGGAGCCTATCCTGTTTAAGAGCATAGCCCGGAAGATTTCATTCTCCCAGTTTCCTCCCAAGTTCCAGGCCATTACTTTAGCCCAGGTCAGGGTATTGTAGGGGGTCCAGGGTTCGGGCTCAAACTTTGCCCCTATAAGGCCGAGGATGGTGAATTCCAGGCCAAGTTTCCCCTTGTTCTCCTTGAGGTAAGCGTTAACGCCCTCCGAGTAGGCCTCCAGGACCGCTTTTACTTCTGGGTCCAGTTGCTCAAGTTCTTTGGCGGCTGTCCTGTGCCAGCCCAAGGTGCGTATGAATTTGTCGGCGCTGAGGGTTGCTTCCCCAAAGATTTCCGATAGGCGACCGCTCCCAATCCTCCGCCAGTATTCCATTTGCCAGAAGCGGTCCTGAGCGTGGACGTAGCCTTGGGCGAAGAACAAGTCATGGATGTTAGAGGCGTAGATGTGAGGCACGCCCCATTTGTCCCTGATTATGGTCACTGGCGCTTTGAGCCCTTCTACGGTTATCGTGCCGCTGGTCTTAGGCCATGGCTTGCGGATGGTGTAATAGAGGAAGCCGGAGAGGGTCAGCCCCAGTAGCAGCAGTATGGCCACGATTATGGTTACGATTTTTAAAGCCCTGCTCATAGTGACCTCCTTGTCATCTCATCTCCCAATAAGGCCTATCTACGATTTTATGCGCCGGAGGATGCCTTCAAGCCTGGCAGTATCTTGATAGAGAAGTTTGGTTAGCTCGCGGCCTGCATCTACCAGGAAGTAATGCCCTTCCTTCCCCAGGGACCCAGCTATCCGCCTCAAGGCTACGGCTATTACATCATCGGATGGGATGCCAGGGATGTTGAGGAGGGTTCGCAGAAAGTTGAAGCCGGAACGGGCAAATTCTTCAATTTCTTCAGGGGAGGAGGTTTCTACTACGCTGAAGGGCAGAGGGGGTTGCGGAGGAGGTTCCTGGCGGATTAAGCCGCGCCGTTTGTAGCCTACCACGGCCACCGAAAATTCCACGGGAAGGAGCCTGTTCTCTATTTGGTCCTTTATGTATTCCTCTGGCAAATCGGGGGCTGTGATGAGCTGGCGCACAGTTGGGTCGCTTTGGATGGCTACATTGTAAATGAAGCCGTAGATTATGCTTCCATCTTGGGCTATAACCCGGACAAAATCGCCGAAGGAAGGGATATCCTGGAGCATCATCCGGCAGCCGGCGGTAAAGTTAGTGGTATTGGCTTGAAGGACCCTGCCAATCTCTTGCCCCATCCTATACTAACCTCTTCCACCTCTCTTTGGGTGAAACGAGCGGGCTTAGCCCTCTTTTGAACATTGCCCGCTCTATCATCTCCTCAAGGCTTCTCTTTTCCGATGCTTTTATCACTGCCAGTTCGTGGGCCCTTTCCAAGACGTAGGGGTAGCCTTGAGTGTTTTCGCACTGCTTAAGGACCATGGCTTGCACCAAGTCTACCAAGCCTCCGGAGCCTTCCGCGTAGGAGGGTAAGGCTATCCAAGCCGGAATTTCAATCCTGGCTATTTCTCCGCCGACGTTGAGGTAGAAGAAGAAGATGCGGCTTTCCCCGTAGTAATCGTTCAAGGGTGAAGGGCTTTCAAAGAGGGCGGAGCGCCAACCGACGGGGAGGAAAGAAAAGAGGGCGGCATCGGTCAAGCGCCCCCAGGGGCGTCGGTGAGGTGGGTGGGAAAACGGCTCTTCCCCGAAGTGCATTAGCCTCAGAAGGTCCACTACTTCGCTATAGCGGGGGCGGCTTATGAAGCCGGCCAAGAGTGCTCCGGCCTTTCGGATTTTCTCCATCTCTTCCACATAAGCCCTGATTTTATCCAGGTGGCGGTCCTTCTCCTCTTCCAATACCCAGAGGAGCAGAGTTCCATCGGCTAAAGCTAAGATTGGGGTTTTCCGTCTTCCGTCCTCCTCACTTGCCACTTCCCTTACCCTGGCCGAAAGTTCCTGAAGCTCCGCCAGTTCCCTTCGGACATCCAACAGGTTTCCTTGGACCAGACGGTTCCCTTCGTAAAGGTCTTCGTCTTTGTAGTAGAGGTAAGGGGTGCTTTTGGGGACTGGGGTTTCGCCGCTTCCTTCCTTAAGGACAATGCTCCCTACGTTTATCAA
>JAPWUT010000160.1 GCA_028275425.1 Anaerolineae bacterium
AGAGAACCCCTCCTTAGCCGTCGGCTTGCATGTGACCATGGCCGAGGGATGGCCTGCTTTGTCCCCTCGGGGGCTTGCAGGGCTGACTGATGGCGAGGGGAAGTTGCGTGGTGGGCCGGCGGTAGGCTTCTTAATCCTCTTCCGCCGGGATGCCCGCCAAGCCTTGTTCAAGGAGATTGAAGAGCAGTTCCGGAGGTTCCGGTCTACCGGCTTGCCCCTCTCCCATGTGGATGGCCACCTCCATTTCCACATCCATCCCCTCATCTTCCCCAAACTCCTTCGCCTGGCCGAGGAAGCTGGGGCCAGCGGGATAAGGATTCCACGGGATGACTGGAGGCTTTCGCTGAAGTTCCCCCCAAGGCGCTTCTTCTTAAGCACACTTTGGGCGCTTATCTATGTCCCCTTAACCTCTTGGGCCTTAAAGGCTGCCAAAAGAAGCAGCTTAGTCGTAACCGATAAGGTCTACGGCTTGTTCAAAACCGGGAGCATGACGGAAGAGTATGTGGAGGCTGTCCTTAAAAACCTCAGGGGAGGCTCAGCCGAGCTCTACTTCCACCCCACTTCGGGCAGGACCCTTAGCCCGCTCGGGCCTAACCCTGGTGACCTGGCTACTCTTTTGAGCCCCCGCATCCGCCAAGTCATTGAGGAAAGGGGGATTCGCTTGGCTACTTATCCTTTGCTGCGGAGGGTAAGCCATGTACCTTGAAGCCTTCATAAGCCTCATCATTTTCGTAAGCTGGGTGTACTGGATTGTGGCCCTCGTTTCTACCTGGGCCTTTTCCCGCCAGAAAGAAGAGGTTGACCCAACCTTTAGCCCGCCTGTGTCCGTCCTTAAGCCCATAAAGGGGTTTGACTACGAAGCTTACCTCAACCTCAAAAGTTTCTTCACCCAGGATTACCCCCAGTACGAAATCCTCTTCGGCGTTGAAACCCCGGATGAGCCGACTTTGCCGGTGATAAAGCGCCTCAAGGAAGAGCATCCCCAAATCCCGGTCAAGGTCATAATAGCCGAACCGCAGAGCGCCAACCGCAAAGCCGGGATGCTGGAAATACTAAGCCAGCATGCCTCTTACCCCATCCTCATAGCCTCCGATAGCGATTTCCGTGCCCCGCCCGATTACCTTAAGCGGGTGGTTTCGCCCCTGAAGAAGCCGGAGATAGGGCTTGTTACTTGCTTTTACCGCGGGAAAGAAACCCTGACTGTGGCTGCCAAAGTTGAAGCCATCTACATGAGCACAAACCTCTTGCCCTCTGCCTCCATCGGCCTCAGGTGGATGAAAATGGGGTATGCCTTCGGTTCCACCATAGCTTTGAGACGAGAGACTTTGGAAGAGGTTGGCGGGTTCAGAGCCTTTGCCGATTACCTGGCCGACGACCACGAAGCAGGGGCAAGGGTCAGAGCTACCGGCAAGCTCGTCTACCTCTCCCGATGCATCGTTGATACTGTCCTCGGGCCTGTCCGCTGGCGGGAATTGTGGTCAAGACAGCTAAGGTGGATGCGCTGCGTGTTGGTCAGCCGCCCTCTGCTCTACCCAGAGATACTCCTAACTTTCTCCATCCCCCTTTCCCTCATCCTTAGTTTCCTGACGGACTTTTCCTTCTTCTCGCGCGCCCTCTTGCTTCTATCCTTAGGCCTAAGGCTCCTGGTGGGCTGGCTAACCTTGGGGTTCATGGACTACAAGGAGATGCGTAAGAACATTTTGCTCTTGCCCCTGGCCGACCTCTTCCAGTTCGCCTTGTGGGTCTGGGCACCTTTTGGAAGGAGGATTGTGTGGAGGGGGGAAGAATACAAGCTGAGGCGGGATGGGCGCTTAGAGAGGGTGGAAAAGAGGAGGCGGCGCATCCCCCTTCCTATTCCCCGGTGGCGCCGCCGTTAGGGAGGGCCGTTTCACCTACCGAAACCGGCTCCTTCCCTTTGAGGTAATAAACGACGACCTCAATTTTTCCGGCCTGGCCTTGGGGCACTTCCAAGAAATAATCGTCCCGGACGATTTCGCCTGGCTTCCAGCAGGAAGTAGGGTATGCCCCCCAGACCGGTGGATGGTCTTGCTGGAAAAATTTCCCCCCTTGGATGAGCCGGACAGAGATGAAGTAATCCGAAGCGATGGAGCGGGTGGCTTGCCAGAAAAGGGTTATGCGCAATTTTCTCCCTTCCCAGCCCGCAGCATAGCCAGCAATCTTCATACCTGGCGTTATTTCTGTGCCCACAAGCTTAACCGGAAAGCATTCCCGCAAGCATGCTTCCCGCGGGAGCTCCTCGGTGGGCCGAGTTTGGAGTAAGATTAGGTTCTCCCCTGCTGAAGAGGGGTGAAGGCCTTCACGACAAGGGCCTAAAAGGTGCACAGCTTGGCGGGTAACGTAACAGCTCTCCCCTTGCCAGGCCATTTTCAAGGCCTCTTCCACCGTGACGGGGTTAACCTTTGGCTTTGTCCCCCAGATGCTCATGAGGTATTGGAGGGCGAGGTTTTCGGAGTAAGTTCCGGCGATGCAGCTTCCCGGAGAAGGGTTATCGGCTAAGATGGCCCAGCCAGGCTCAAGAGCCGTAGCATCGGGCTTTCCGCTCTGATCGGCCATTGGGTAGCTCTTAGCCAATCGCCAAGCGAAGAGCAAGACCAGGAAAGCGCCTAAGGCGAGGCGAACTCCAAGGTTAGGCCAAGCTCTGAGAATCCGCTCGGCAAAGGCCGTAGTTCCGATGATTATCAAGGGGTAAAGGGGCATTATGACCTGATACCAATTGCCGAAGCGGTCAATGTAGCAGAAGGCGAAGTAGAGCAAAGCTGTTCCGTAGAAGAGGGATGCTTTCTTCCGGCCCAAAAAAGCCCAGCCGGCTAATCCCATAAGCATTACCGGCCAGGACAATTCTCGGAAGGCGAGCCAGGGGTAATTGGGGCTCGGAGGCCAGAGGGTCCAGCTCATCTCGGACCGGCCCTGAGGGGCAGTGAGGAATTCCAAGAACCAAGCCAGCGTGCTTGGCCATTCCCCTTGCCCCCTCCATTCCGGATGCTGTGCCCCCCGGATGTAAACATAAACGTAGCTCAAAAGGGGAAGCAAAGCCAAGGTTGAAGCCTTGAGGATTAAGCTGCGGTTGCGCAGGATAGTCGGCTCTTCTCGGAGGATGAATAGCACAAGAGGGGGAAGGATTAGCAAAGTTGTGACCAGGTTAGCGGCGCACGTCCCGGCCACAAAAGCCATCCCCAGAAGGAGCGAATTGTTCCGCTCTTCTTCCCACTTCAGGGCCAGCCAAAGCAGCAGAAGCGTTTGGAAGACGGCGGAAGTGTATTGCTCGGTAGTGACGGCGTAATACCAGAAAAAGTAAGTCACGGCATAGAAGGCAGTCCCCCAAAGGGCGAGGGGCCAGTTTCTGGGGAAAAGGCGCAGGAGTATGGAGTAGAGGAGTAGGAGCGAAAGCATGGCCCAGAAGGTGGAGTAAAGGGAGAGCACCTGGACGGGATTAAAGGCCCAGCGCAAGAGGGGGCGGAGGGAATGAAACCAGGCCCAGCCTAACATGGTGTAGATGGGGTAACCTGGAGCGTTGGCGAAGCGGGCTTCGGCCTGGGCATACTGGTGGGTTATGAGGTCGCCTCCCATCAGCTCATCCGGCCGGAGGCCATCGTCCAAAGTTAGGAGGTAAAGGGCAAAAATGGCCAGGAGGAGCAAGGCTCCGGCCAGCCACCTTAAGAGGAACCTCATCTCGCTCTCTTAGCGGTGGTCAAAGTAAATCTCGGCAGCCACGCACCCTGAGGAATCGGTTTTAACGTTGGCGTAATCGGATATCCGATTGCCAGCGGCATCGGTAAGGTAAACCTGCCAATTGCCTGGCATCGGGCCATCAACCTTTAAGGTGCAGCCCCGGGAGCCATCTATGGATGTAGTAGGGCCATTGCATACGCCGACTGGAACGAATACCACGTTCACCCCTCCCTGGGGCTGTCCTCCAGCCCTTACGAAGACCTTCAAGTAAGCACCGCCTGCCCCTGTGCATTTTATGGCCGTAAGGGCATAAGGCAAGGAAGGGGTAGGAGGAGGCAGTGGCGTAGGCGTTGGCCTTGGGCGAGGAGTTGGGGTGGGAGGAATAGCCTGGGCTACTTTGACCGAGTCAATTGTCCCTCCCTCAAGCCTCAGGTACTGAGCCAAAGCCCATCCCTCTTTCCCTCCAAGGCAGCATACCTGAAGCCAATCGCCCCTGGGGTTTTTGGCTATTACGGTGAAGGAATCATTCAGCTTGGCCTTTCCTAAAATCGGGTAGACAGTTCCGGGGCCAGTGCGGATGTTCAGTTCATCAATGGTGACTATGGCCTTAACCTGGCCGGTGGGCGCTGGCGTTTCAGTAGGAGCAGGGGTAGGAGTAGCCAGAGGGGATTGGAATGAAGTCCCAGGCTGGCCAGGAGGTGTAGGCGACTGCGGAGGGGCAGGAGTGGTAGCTTGAGGTGGAGGGGCTGAGGTTGGCATAGCCTCACCGGTAACCTGAGG
>JAPWUT010000161.1 GCA_028275425.1 Anaerolineae bacterium
TCCCCTACCATTATCACCAAGTTCTTCTCCAGAGTTTCCAAGGCCTTTAGGCGGGCCTTCTCCAAATGCTCGTTCATCAGCTTTTGGCGCTGCCTGTTCCAGCGGTCTAACTCCCTGGCCAGCTCCAAGGCCAAAGCCTCTTCCCGGCTTGTGAGCAAATCCAAGCTGAGCATAGCGGTAGCGAGGCGGCCTGGGGCATTTAGGCGTGGCCCCAAGATGAAGCTTATAGCATATGAGTCAACCGTCCCGGGGGTTATCCCTGCCACTTGCATTAAGGCTTTTAGGCCTGGCCTTGCAGGGGAGTTAAGAAGCTGAAGCCCTCGGACGGCCAATGTGCGGTTCTCACCTATCAGAGGCACAACATCGGCTATGGTCCCCAGGGCCACTAAGTCGTAAAAGTTGGGCTCTTCTTTGAGGCCGGGAGCAATGGGGACACGGCGGTTGGCCATGAAGAGGGCTTGGGAAAGCTTGAAGGCCACTCCAACACCGGCCAAGTCCTTAAATGGGTAAGGGCAATCTTCCCTCTTGGGGTTGATTACGGCCAAGGCCGGGGGAATCTCCGGCCCTAATGAGTGGTGGTCGGTTATTATCAGGTCAAGGCCGATTTGGCGGGCGAAGCGGGCTTCCTCTACCGAGCGTATGCCGCAATCGGCGGTTATGACCAGCTTTATCCCTTTGCGGGCGAGGGAACGGAGGGCAGGCTTGTTGAGGCCGTAGCCCTCGTAAAGCCTATCGGGGATGTAGGGTATAGCGTTTCCGCCCAAGGCTTTTATTGTTTCCAGCAGGATAGCGGTGGCCGCTACTCCATCAACGTCAAAATCTCCGTAGATAGCAATCGGTTCCCGCCCCTTTATGGCCTTGCGGATGCGCGTAACGGCTTTATCCATATCCTTAAGCTTGAATGGGTTAAAAGGCTCTTCTCCGCCCTTGATGAAGGCCTCAATTTGCGAAGGGGTTTGGGCCCCTCGGTTGTAGAGAATTTTTATGACCAAGGGCGGGATATTTGGGAAAGCTTTGAGAAGGGAAGGAGGTGGTGGAGGAGCAACAGCCCACCGACTGAAGCTCATTTTATAGTTTCCACAATCTTGGCAAATTCCTTGAACGGGATAGCCGTAAGGGTTTGGGTTGAAGTGGCACCGAAGGAGTTAAGGATAAGGGCCGCCTTCGCTGCCGAGAGAGCATCCGGGGCTTCAATGATGTGGAGGAAATCGTAAGCCCCAAGGAGGGCATAACTCGCAATGCGCTTCACATCAGGGCAAACCCTCTTAAGTTCTTTCTCAAACTCTTCATCCATTTTGCTCAAATCTTTAAGCCTCTTTATCCCTTCCTCCGACACTTTGGACAGAATCACGAAAGTCGCCATGGTTCTCTCCTTTTAGAACCGTATGGCAACGGCGGCAGCGGGGCTCGTATATTTCCTGTGCTCCTACTAAGATTACTGGGTCATCGTAGGAAGCGGGGCGGCCGTTTATCAGGCGTTGGGTCCTGGAAGCGGGGGCTCCGCATATCACGCAAATAGCCGAAAGCTTATCAACTTGCTCGGCCTGAGCCATTAAAAGTGGCACAGGGCCGAATGGCTCGCCCCTGAAGTCCATATCAAGCCCCGCCACTATAACCCTTATGCCCCTGTCGGCCAGCTCATTGCAGACTTCAGCTATTTCCCAGTCAAAGAACTGGGCCTCGTCAATGGCTACCACCTCTACGTCAGGCTCAAGGTACTCCAAGATTTGGCGAGCTTCGGTGACAGGTATAGCTTCCAAATCGGCTCCGCTATGGGATACCACTTTTTCCGAGTGGTAGCGTCTATCTATGCTGTGTTTGAAGACCTGGACTTTTTGCCGGGCTATGCGGGCCCTTTTAACCCGCCGGATTAGCTCCTCGGTCTTTCCGGAGAACATTGGCCCGCATATCACTTCAATCCAGCCGGAAGGATAGCGGGGGTGCATCTTATTCCCCTTCTTTTCTTGCCAGTTCCTCGGTCTTCTTCAACCTCTTCTGGAAGCGTTCAACCTGCCCACCTGTATCCACTATGCGCTGCTCACCGGTGAAAAATGGGTGGCAAGCAGAGCAAACGTCGGTGCGGATAACCTTCTTGGTAGCGCCGGTTATGAAAGTATTGCCGCAAGCGCATATCACTTGGGCATCGGTGTAGAATTCTGGATGGATTCCTTTCTTCATTTTCTCCTTACCCCTCCTTTCTAAGCCGAGACTGGCAGGACGCTCACCCAAGTTCGGCCGGCTTTCTTCTCAAACTTTACAATTCCATCTACCAGGGCATAGAGGGTATAATCTTTGCCCACCCCCACGTTGTTCCCAGGCTTAATCTTAGTTCCTCTTTGGCGGACCAAGATAGTCCCGGCCCTTACCAGTTGACCTCCATAGCGCTTTACTCCAAGGCGCTTGGAGTTGCTATCCCTACCGTTCCGGCTGGAACCTCCGCCTTTCTTGTGAGCCATTTCTCCTCACCTCCTTCCTTAAGCTATTATCTCCTTGATGAGCAAGCGGGTATAAAGCTGGCGGTGGCCTTTTTTGCGGCGGTAGCGCTTCTTAGGCCTATACTTGAAGACGATGATTTTAGGCCCCTTGAAGTGCTCCTGGACCAAAGCCTTAACTTTGGCCCCTTCCACAAAAGGCCTGCCGATGAGGACTTTGCCGTTGTCCACAACCATTAGGACTTTATCAATCTCAATTTCTTGTCCTGGTTCTACCGGCAACTTTTCCACTTCAATTACGGTGCCGGCTGAAACCTGATATTGTTTGCCTCCGCTCTCAATCACCGCGTACATTTATAGTCCCCCCTTTCATCCGCAGCTTGCATTCAAAATTATACTTGCCGGCGCCTTTTTGTCAAACGGTGGCCGCCGACTAAAGTCAGCTTCTTTTAAAAATGGGGAAAGTTGCCAACCCCTGCAACCTTGCCACGAGTGGGACCCAAAACGCCAGCGAACACAAAGCCAACGAGGGTGGGCAATGGGGGTAGAGGGGGCGCAGCCCCCTCCACCCCCGGTTCAATGTAGTGGCGTAGCGACGCTACGCCCGTACTTGGCGCAGGCCAACCTTTTTCAAAGAGGCTGACTCCAGTCGGCGTGAACGGGGCACATCCCCCAGACTCCCGCTTGCCCACCATTGTTGGCTGAGGGTTCGCCGGGGGGTCAAGGGGGTTAGGTCGGAAAGGCACGCCCCCCGTCATGGGGGATTTGCCCCCTGGGCCACCCATTCTCACCCCCGTAGGCTTAAAGGTTGCCGGTGTTTGGGGGCCTACTCGTGGCAGGGTTGTCAGAGTGGGCTATTCGCCATCCGTTTTTAGTTTTGGGGGCACATCGGTGGCCATGATTTCGGCGGATTTTGCTCTGGCTTCTTGCAGCACTTCCGATGGTATCATGCGGAGGGCCAGGGCTACCCCGACTGGCACAAGGAATAAGTCGTCTAAGTGGCCCAAGAGCGGGATAAAATCCGGTATCAGGTCAATTGGGCTGAAAGCGTAGCTTAAAACTAACGCGGCAAAAAGCTTGGCATACCAAGGGGTGCGCGGGTCACGATAAGCAAGGTAAAGTGCGTAAATTTCGGATTTAAGCCGCTTGGCGTTGGCTCGCCATTTTTCAATCGCGCCTTTCATTTTCCTCCGCCAGTTAAGGTTGACCGGAATTCTTCTTGGAGGATGCCCATGAGGTGGGAATCGTGGTAATGGCCTTCAAAGAAGGCGGCTTGCCGGCGTATTCCTTCGTAGCGGAAGCCGGCCTTTTCGTAGCAGCGGCGGGCCCGCGCGTTCTCCTCAAGGACTTCCAGTTCCACCCGGTGGAGGTTCAGTTCATCAAAGGCGAAGCGAAGCATCGTGCGGGTAGCATCGGTGCCGTATCCCCGGTCCCAGTGGGCTTTTTCCCCCAAAGCGATGCCGAAGCGGGCACAGCGGTTTTGCCAGTCAATTCGGTGCAGGCCAATGCTCCCGATATGCAACCATTCATCACCCACCCTGGCGTCCACGGCGAAGACGAAATCCTCCTTTCGCTGGATGCGCTGGAGCATGTCCTCAAACCATTTTTCCTCTTGCGCGGCCGAAATGGGTATGTGCATTAGCAAATACCGACGCACCTCCGGGTCATTGAACCAGCGGACGAAGTTGGGGAGGTCAGACCGCTCTATAGCCCGCAAACGGACTCGCTCTCCGTAAATCATAGCTTGCCTCCTCTGAAGAGGGATTGCCGCTATTGTGAACCTCTTATAACCTTACAATCGCCCAGGCAATGAGGCAGAGGCCGGTTAAAAGGAGGGCGAGGCCTATGTACCAGAGGAGGCGGAGGGCAAAAACTTGCTGCTGGTGTCGGATGTGAAAGTTCTGCCCTTCTTCAAGCCTATCCAAGGATTCGGGCTTTAAGCCCTTGACTCTCCTCAGCCACCAGGCTCTGGGACAGAAGACGTATTCCCCTACCTCACTGGCCCTTATCACTGGCTCTTTTGAGC
>JAPWUT010000162.1 GCA_028275425.1 Anaerolineae bacterium
CCCCTTTCATCCGCAGCTTGCATTCAAAATTATACTTGCCGGCGCCTTTTTGTCAAACGGTGGCCGCCGACTAAAGTCAGCTTCTTTTAAAAATGGGGAAAGTTGCCAACCCCTGCAACCTTGCCATGAGTGGGACCCAAAACGCCAGCGAACCCAAAGCCAACGAGGGTGGGCAATGGGGGTAGAGGGGGCGCAGCCCCCTTTACCCCCGGTTCAATGTAGGGGAGTAGCGACGCTACGCCCGTACTTGGCTCCCGCTTGCCCACCATTGTTGGCTGAGGGTTCGCCGGGGGGTCAAGGGGGGTTAGGTCGGAAAGGCGTGCCCCCGCCATGGGGGATTTGCCCCCTGGGCCACCCATTCTCTCCCCCTTAGGCTTAAAGTTTGCCAGCGTTTGGGGGTCTACTCGTGGCGGGGTTGTCAGAGTGGGCTATTCGCCATCAGTTTTTAGTTTTGGGGGCACATCGGTGGCCATGATTTCGGCGGATTTTGCTCTGGCTTCTTGCAGCACTTCCGATGGTATCATGCGGAGGGCCAGGGCTACCCCGACTGGCACAAGGAATAAATCGTCTAAGTGGCCCAAGAGCGGGATAAAATCCGGTATCAGGTCAATTGGGCTGAAAGCGTAGCTTAAAACTAACGCGGCAAAAAGCTTGGCATACCAAGGGGTGCGCGGGTCACGATAAGCAAGGTAAAGTGCGTAAATTTCGGATTTAAGCCGCTTGGCGTTGGCTCGCCATTTTTCAATCGCGCCTTTCATTTTCCTCCGCCAGTTAAGGTTGACCGGAATTCTTCTTGGAGGATGCCCATGAGGTGGGAATCGTGGTAATGGCCTTCAAAGAAGGCGGCTTGCCGGCGTATTCCTTCGTAGCGGAAGCCGGCCTTTTCGTAGCAGCGGCGGGCCCGCGCGTTCTCCTCAAGGACTTCCAGTTCCACCCGGTGGAGGTTCAGTTCATCAAAGGCGAAGCGAAGCATCGTGCGGGTAGCATCGGTGCCGTATCCCCGGTCCCAGTAGGCTTTTTCCCCCAAAGCGATGCCGAAGCGGGCACAGCGGTTTTGCCAGTCAATTCGGTGTAGGCCAATGCTCCCGATATGCAACCATTCATCTCCCACTTTGGCGTCCACGGCGAAGACGAAGGTTTCCCCTCGCTGGATGCGCTGGAGCATGTCCTCAAACCATTTTTCCTCTTGCGCGGCCGAAATGGGTATGTGCATCAGCAAATACCGACGCACCTCCGGGTCATTGAACCAGCGGACGAAGTTGGGGAGGTCAGACCGCTCTATAGCCCGCAAACGGACTCGTTCTCCGTAAATCATAGCTTGCTTCCTTGGCAAAAAGGCTACCCCTCTGGCTCAATCCATACCCCTGTTCGCTCGCTTATCTCCCACAGCGCGCTGAAAGCCATATCCCGCACCTCGGCATTCTCATACTTCAGGGCTTCCCGCAGGGCCTGGATGGTTTCCTGGTCGGTGGCCCCCAGGCGCCCCAGTGCCGCCGCTGCACGCATCCGCACCCAGGCATACTCATCCTTCAGGGCTTCCCGCAGGGCCCGGATGGTCTCCTGGTCGGTGGCTCCCAGGCGCCCCAGCGCCTCCGCCGCACTCCCCCGCACCCAAACATTCTTATCCTTCAGGGCTTCCCGCAGGGCCCGGATGGCCTCATCGGTGGCCCCCAGGCGCCACAGGGCCTCCGCCGCACGCATCCACACCAAGGCATCCTCATCCTTCAGGGCTTCCCGCAGGGCCCGGATGGCCTCCTGGTCGGTGGCTCCCAGGCTCCCCAGCGCCTCCGCCGCACTCTCCCGCACCAAGGCATTCTCATCCTTCAGTGCTTCCCGCAGGGCCCGGATGGCCTCATCGGTGGCTCCCAGGCGCCCCAGCGCCTCCGCCGCACTCTCCCGCACCCAGGCATCCCCATCCTTCAGGGCTTTTCGCAGGGCCCGGATGGTCTCCTGGTCGGTGGCTCCCAGGCGCCCCAGCGCCTCCGCCGCACGCACCCGCACCCAGGCATCCTCATCCTTCAGTGCTTCCCGCAGGGCCCGGATGGTCTCCTGGTCGGTGGCCCCCAGGCGCCCCAGCGCCTCCGCCGCACTCTCCCGCACCCAGGCATCCTCATCCTTCAGTGCTTCCCGCAGGGCCCGGATGGCCTCCTGGTCGGTGGCCCCCAGGCGCCCCAGCGCCTCCGCCGCACGCACCCGCACCCAGGCATCCTCATCCTTCAGTGCTTCCCGCAGGGCCCGGATGGCCTCCTGGTCGGTGGCCCCCAGGCGCCCCAGCGCCTCCGCCGCACTCCCCCACACCAAGAAGTCCTTATCTTTCAAGGCCCGAAGGAAGAAATCCCGCACCTCCCGGTAAGGCCGGAGGGAAAGGGCCCGGAGGGCTTCCTCCCGCTGTTTTGCGTATCCTTCCTTCCACATCCGCAGGAGTTCGGCCCGGATTTCCCGGCGCAGGCTCTCTTCCACCCGCACCGCCTCGCCAACACACTGCCCGGCCAGGAAGAGGCGGCGGCGCAGGAGGTCGTCCGCTTCAGGGGAATAGACCTGCCGGATGAAATCGGTCGCATCGTCGGCCATTCCAGCGTAGAGGAGGATTACCTCCCGCCACCAGGGGCTAAAGAGGCGGTCCGGCTGGAGCAATCGGTCACGCAGCTTTTCGTCGTGCAAGATGGCCCCAGCGGCAAAATACTCCTGAAAGGCCAAGTGGGCGAAGGTCAAGTATTCGCCATCGGCCAAAAGACCGGTGCGCCGCTCCACCCAGTCCAGGAGTTGTCCAGCCCGCTCCGGAGGCTGGCCCAGGGCAGGGAGGGCCTCGCCAATCAGTTCCTCCACTTCCCGGCGAGGGAGGAAGCGGACGCCTTGTTCGTGGAAATGGTAGCCAATCCGGCGCATCAGGGATTCCTTCTGGGCCAAAATTAAGCCGGTGGCTCCTCGGTCCTCAACCCCTCGGCCCACATCCCACTGCTCCAAGAGCAACTCTGTGCACCGGCGGTAAAGGGCAGCCCGTTCCCGTGGGAGGGTCACGTCTACCCGGTGGACCAGGGCCATCACGGAAAGGAGCATGGGGTTGGCCGCCAGCCGCTGGAGGCGGTCGCTCTGCTCAATGGCCCGGATTAGGTCATCGGCTTGCTCCTTCGCCCTCCGGCGTCGGATTTCGGCCTGGTCGGATGTCTCCTCCCGTTCTACCGCACTGGCCTCCACCGCCTGGTACCACTTCCGGACGAACTCCTTCCGGCGTGGCGGGTCAAATGGGGTAATAGCGAGGACAGAGAAATCGGGGGAGAGCATGCTACGCCAACCAGCGATGCGGCTGGTGACGATGAAGCGGTTTTTGTCTTCCACTGCGGCCAGCGCGTTCACTGCATTGCATACGTCCCGGTAAGCCTCATCTCCTAAACCCAGCACCTCGTCCAGGCCGTCCAGGAGGAAGAGGCAACGGCCGCGCCGAGCTTGGCGCTCAAAGTAGCCAGGGGGCGGGTTCAGGACGCCTTTGCTCTGGCGGCGGACATGCTCTTCGGCCAAGGCCGTCAGGGAACTTGTGACGGTTGCAGCCTCCCGCAGGGGGAGAAAAACTGGAAGGCGTCGTTCGGCTTTGGGGCCCAAATTTTTCAGTAGGGAAGGGTCGCCGGTCAACGCCTTAGCCTGTGCCAGGGCCAGGAAACGTAGGAGAGTGGTTTTACCTGCGCCAGGTTCTCCCAGAACCACAACCGTCCGGCGGCGCAGAGCTTCGGACAGGGAGACAGGGCGGGGAGCCTCTCGCATACGCTCTTCCCACTCCATCCATTCCTCTGGAGAGGGCGAGCGCGATTTCTCTTCCAATGGCCGGGGCCACCGCTCTCGGCGGTATTCGGAGAAGGCGGGCAGGACGAAGACTTCGGAGAGGCGAGGTTCTCGCTTTGGTGTGGCAGCGAAGACGCCGATAAGTGAGATTTTATCGCATTCACCGGCCAACCACTTTAAATATCTCCGCTCAAAGCGGCGGTCGGCCCAGCTCTGGCCCAGTAGCCCCTCCATTTGGGTGAACAACCGGCGCAGGAGGCCAGCCAGCGCCTCCCGGTAAAGGGCAATAAGGACGCTAAAAGTGGCACTGATGATAGCCACAACCGCATAGCGGACCCATTCGGGTAGTTTCTGCCAGTCCATTATTTTACCCCTCCTATAACCTTACAATCGCCCAGGCAATGAGGCAGAGGCCGGTTAAAAGGAGGGCGAGGCCTATGTACCAGAGGAGGCGGAGGGCAAAAACTTGCTGCTGGTGTCGGATGTGAAACTTCTGCCCTTCTTCA
This sequence comes from Anaerolineae bacterium, assembly GCA_028275425.1. GTDB lineage: Bacteria > Chloroflexota > Anaerolineae > SpSt-600 > SpSt-600 > SpSt-600. The sequence continues at coordinate 4,281 of JAPWUT010000162.1, forward strand.
AGCCTATCCAAGGATTCGGGCTTTAAGCCCTTGACTCTCCTCAGCCACCAGGCTCTGGGACAGAAGACGTATTCCCCTACCTCACTGGCCCTTATCACTGGCTCTTTTGAGC
>JAPWUT010000163.1 GCA_028275425.1 Anaerolineae bacterium
GGAGGTCCAGGGGGCGGAGCCCCCTGGCGGGGGGTTGTGGGGGGTGTCCCCCCACAAAATCAAAATTGGGGCGAGTTGCCCACATTAGTAACCTGCCCACGAGTGGGACCCAAAGCGCCAGCGAACCCTAAGCCCACGGGGGTGGGCAAAAGGGGTGGAGGGGGCGAGCCCCCTCCCAGGGGGTTTTGGGGAATGTGCCCCCAAAAACTTCAAAGAAGGGGAGAGTAGCTAACTCTTACCACCCCACCACGAGTGGGACCCAAAACGCCGGCAAACCCTAAGCCAGCGGGGGTGGGCAAACGGGGGTCCAGGGGGGCGAAGCCCCCATGCACTTTCAAAGCACAAAGAAATACCTCTCCAACTCCCAATCCGTCACCTTTATCCGATAATCATCCCACTCCTTCCGCTTGGCCTCCAGGAACCGCCTGAAGGCATGCTCTCCGAGCGCTTTCCTCACAAGTTCGCTCCGCTCCATCTCATCCAAAGCTTCGGCCAAAGAGCCAGGGAGGGTCCGAATGTAAAGTTCTTTAAGGCGCGCATCATCAAAATGGTAGACATCTTCCTCAACCGGGTCGGGAGGCAAGAGGCCCTTCTCAACTCCTTCAAGCCCGGCATGAAGCATCACGGCAAAAGCAAGATAAGGGTTACAGCTGGGGTCGGGGCAGCGTAGCTCTATCCTTGCTGAGTTCTCCTTCCCCGCTGAAAAACCGGGCACTCTTATTAGAGCCGAACGGTTTATCCTCCCCCAGCATATGTACACCGGCGCTTCGTAGCCGGGAACAAGGCGCTTGTAAGAATTAACGGTAGGGGCTAAAATTGCCGATAGTGCCCTGGCATGCTCAAGCTGCCCCGCTATAAAATGGTAAGCCAGCTGGGAGAGCCCGTATTTATCTTGCGGGTTGTAGAAGGCATTGCGCTCATCCAAGGTAAATAGGCTTTGATGGGTGTGCATGCCTGAGCCATTTATCCCAAATATAGGCTTGGGCATGAAGGAGGCGTGAAGGTTGTGGGCTTGAGCCACCGCTTTTATCACGAACTTAGTGGTTATGACATTATCAGCTGCGGTGAGGGCATCGGAGTAGCGGATGTCCACTTCGTGTTGGCCAGGTGCAACCTCGTGGTGGTCCATCTCCATATCAATGCCCATAAGCTGGAGGAAGTTTATTATCTCGGACCTAACTACTGCTGCCTGGTCCCGCGGTGAGAAGTCAAAGTAGCTGCCGACATCGTGAGGCACAGGCTGGGGTTTAGGGGTATCGTCCATCTTAAAGAGGAAGAACTCAACCTCAGGCCCTACCTTGTAAATGTAGCCCAAATCCTTTGCTCTCTGGATGGCCCTCTTGAGGATATATCGGGGGTCGCCCTCAAAGGGTTTGTGGTCGGGGGTGTAAACATCGCAAATTAGGCGGGCTTTGCGCACGTTTTCCGATTCCCATGGGAGGATGCAGAAGGTGTTGGGGTCGGGCATGAGGTACATGTCGCTTTCATGGATGCGGGCGAAGCCTTCTACCGAGGAGCCATCAAACCATACTCCATGTTCAAGGGCTTCCTCAAGTCTTCCGGCAGGAATTGTAGCACTTTTAACTGAGCCCATAATATCGGTGAACTGTAGGACTATGAATTTAATGCCCTCTTCTTTTATGGCTCGGAGAACTTCTTCTTTGGTTAAGTTTCTGGCCATGGCTAACCCCTCCTTATAAAATTGAAAAGCCCCTGAGCCTAAATTGGCCCAGGGGCTTCATGGCCCCTACTTTTAACTTTGAGCAAAGTATACCACTAATTTTCTTTTGAGGCAAATTTGCCCAACCCCGTTGGCTGAGGGTTCACCAGTGTTTTTGGTCTTACTCGTGGGCGAGTTACAGGGGTGGACTGTTCGCCCCTGGCCCCCCTTTTGGCCCACCCTCGTTGGCTTCGGGTTTGCCAAAGTTTTGGGCCCCACTCGTGGGCGGGTGGCAAGAGTTAGCTGCTCTTCCCTTCTTTGAAAATTCTGGGGGCACATCCCCCAAGCCCCCTGGGAGGGGGCTCTGCCCCCTCCACCCCCTTTTTGCCCACCCTCGTGGGCTTAGGGTCCGCCGGCGTTTTGGGCCCCACTCGTGGCGGGATTGCTGATGTGGACTACTCGCCCCCTTTTAAAGTTTTATGGGGGACACCCCCACGCCCCCCGCCATGGGGGCTCCGCCCCCCTGGCCCCCCCGTTTGCCCACCCTCGTGGGCCAAAGGTCCGCCGGCGTTTTGGGTCCCACTCGTGGTGGGGTTGCTAATGTGGACAACTCGCCCCCTTTTAAAGTTTTGTGGGTGGACACCCCCACGCCCCGCCAGGAGGCTCTGCCCCCTGGACCCCCGTTTTCCCACCCTCGTGGGCCAAAGGTCCGCCAGCGTCTTGGGTGTTAACCTCTCCCTCGGCCCCTCTCCGAGGCGGAGAGGGGAGAACCCGACCAAATTTTCCCCTTCCCTCGCAGGGAAGGGGGTCAGGGGGTTAGGTCAGAAAGGCACACCCCCACGATCCCCCGCCATGGGGGCTTCGCCTCCTGGCCCCCCCGTTTGCCCGCTTTCGTGGGCTTAGGGTTTGCCGACGTCTTGGGTTCCACTCGTGGCGGGGTTGTCAATGTGGGCAAATCGCCCCTGATTTTGGTTTCGTGGGGGGGACACTCCCCACAATGGGGTTGCTTACTTGCCTTGGCCTAAGGAATGATGTCAAGCGGTTGACAAAAGTGGGCTTATCGTGGTAATTTTGAACCGCTCAGGGTTTTCACCACTATCCAAAGGAGGACGCCATGGTTGAATGGAAGGAAAGGATAGAGAGCCTGCGTTTGAAGTCCCTTAAGGAGCTTTTCGGGGTGGAAAAGCCAATAATAGGGATGGTCCACCTCTGGCCACTCCCTGGAGCTCCGGGCTACACAGGCTATGGGATGGATTTAATCATTGAAAAAGCCCTTGAGGATGCCCATGCCCTGGTGGAAGGAGGGGTGGACGGAATCATCGTGGAGAACATGTGGGATTTGCCTTACTTTGTGGGAAGCGATGTCCCGCCTGAAGAGATGACCGCTCACGCTGTAGCAGCTCGCAAGGTGGTGGAAGCGGTAAAAGTCCCCGTGGGGATAAATGTCGTGCACAACGGTGGGGTGGCAACCCTGGCTATAGCTGTGGCCTCCGGAGCGAAATTCATAAGGGTTTGCCTTTTGACAGGAGCCAGGGTCTGGGATACGGGGGAGTTTGACCACGGTTGCGCGGCCAAGCTTTTGCGCAAGCGAAAGGAACTTGGGGCCGAGCACATAAAAATCTTCGCCGATGTGGACAAGAAGCATTCGGTCCCATTCCCCGGAATTGATTTGGCCACCCACATAGAGTGGACTGAATTTTATTTGGCCGATGCTCTAATCGTTTCGGGTAAGATGACCGGAAGTGCACCGGAGCTGGAAAAGGTTAAGGAGGCTCGGAAGCTCGCTACGCGCCCAATCCTTGTGGGAAGCGGAGCTACTCTGGAAAACATCGCCGAATTCCTAAAGTATGCCGATGGAGCTATCGTGGGCACATATTTCAAAGCCGGCGGAATAGCCGAAAATCCGGTGGATTTGGACCGGGTCAAGCGCTTTATGGATGTGGTAAGGAAAGTTCGCGGTAGCCCTTAGCTAAGGTGCCTACTGGGCCTTTGCGCCAAGCACCGAAAGCTTTGGCTCAAAATGGCAAGGGGTTGACAATTACGAGCGGAAGAGGAGGTGGCGGGGTGGACGCCTTTCCATGATTACTATTGAAGCCCAGGAAAGGGCCACCGCCGCTAAGGTTAGCAATATAAAAGTCACATTCCAGCCCGGATTCCCTTTCGGGCGGGCATTGGGCATGAGCATCAAAAGGCGCATCACAACGTTAAGCCCCTGCACGAAAACCAGAAGGTTCCTCCCTGCCAAGGGGGTCAATACCCCAGTATTTAGCCCCAATATGGCCGCTATAAAGAGGATAAAGAGGATTCCAGGGAGGACCGCTATTTGGATGTTTTTGAGAAGCATCTGGGGCGTGTAAAGGAAAATTGCCACAACCTGAAGCAATAAGACCCCTGCAAGCCAGAAGTATCTCCTTGCCACGATTATTCCCCTCCCAAGTAGGCCACTTTAACATGAGGATTCTCTCGGAGTTCTTGAGCCGTGCCTTCTATGGTAATTATTCCGGCCTCCAAAACGTAACCCCTGTTGGCCACTGAAAGGGCCATGTGGGCGTTTTGCTCCACAAGGAGGATAGTTACCCCTTGGCGGTTAATTTCTTTTATGGTTTCGTAAATTTCCTCAATGAGGACAGGAGCCAGGCCCATGGAGGGCTCATCCATGAGAAGGAGGCGAGGTTTAGCCATCAAAGCCCTACCCAGGGCAAGCATTTGCTGCTCCCCTCCTGAGAGGG
>JAPWUT010000165.1 GCA_028275425.1 Anaerolineae bacterium
ACTTTTGCAGATATAATTCCCCTCGCTGGAGGCAAATTCTAATGCGGAGAAGGGAGATTCCCATCCTACGAGAACGAACGGTAAGCCCAGAAGAGGCCCTAAGCAAGAAGCCACGCCTTAGAAGGAATATCTTCCGGATAGAGCAGCCATTTGAACGTGGCTTCTCTGGTAGCGATATCGTTGTGCTTATCGGCATCGCCGTCCTCATCTACGTGGGGGTGCGGTTGGCGCTGCAGGCGCCGGAGACGGTGGCCGGCCCTACTATCTCCCTCTCTCCCCGTATGCTCCCCTACTACGCACTCCGCTCCGTCGGCCGCATGGCCGCTGCTTACTTCCTCTCCCTGACCTTCACCCTGGTCTACGGCCGCCTGGCGGCCTACAACCGCCGGGCCGAGCTGGTCCTGTTGCCCCTGCTGGATGTCCTCCAGAGCGTGCCCATCCTCTCCTTCCTCCCGGTCGTCCTCCTGAGCCTCAGTGCCATTCTGCCGGAGCGGGCCGCGGCCGAATTGGCCTCCATCGTCCTCATATTCACCAGCCAGGCCTGGAACATGACCTTCGCCTGGTATCAGTCCCTGACTACTATACCGGTGGAACTGCGGGAGGCCAGCGCCATTTTCCGTTTCAACGGCTGGCTCCGCTTCAAGGTGCTGGAACTCCCCTTTGCAGCCATCAGCCTTATCTGGAACAGCATGATGAGTTGGGCCGGGGGCTGGTTCTTCCTGATGGCGGCGGAGATTTTCACCGTGGGGCAGCGGGACTTCCGTCTCCCTGGCCTGGGGGCCTACTTGCAGGAGGCCGCCAATCAGGGCGACACCCGCGCCATCCTCTGGGGAGTCGGCACGCTGGTGCTGGTCATCGTCGCCCTGGACCAACTGGTCTGGCGGCCCTTGCTGGCCTGGGCCGACCGGTTCAAACTGGAGATGGTGGAGGGGGAAAACCCGCCCACTTCCTGGTTCTACGACCTCCTGCGGAACGCGCACATTCTGGAATGGCTCTCGCATAGGGTCTGGCGGCCGCTGAGTGAGCGCGTGGATTCTTGGTTCATCCGCCGCACTGCTGCCGAAGCGGGGCTGGAAAAGCCAGGCCGGCCTTACTTCTTCTACCTCCTGGTCCTGCTGATGGGCCTGGGACTGGCCTACGGCGCCGTCCGTGCCGCGCTGATGCTGGCCACTGTCCCGGCCCACCAGTGGGGAGAAATCGGACTGGGCGTCCTGGCGACCCTCCTGCGGGTCTCTGCCTCCCTGCTCATCGCGCTGGCCTGGACGATTCCCGTCGGGGTGGCCATCGGCACTAACCCGCGTGTGGCGGCCTACATGCAACCCATTGTCCAGATAGTGGCCTCAATCCCGGCGACGGCCCTCTTCCCAGTCTTCCTGCTCTTCATCGTCGGACTACCCGGCGGGCTGAACATCGCCGCAATCGCGCTGATGCTGACTGGCACTCAGTGGTACCTGCTCTTCAACATCATCGCGGGCGCCTCGGCCATCCCGCAGGACCTGAAGTACACCTCCGCCCTCATTGGGCTGAGTCGGTGGGGGCGCTGGCGGACGCTCATCCTGCCTGCCTTGTTCCCGTACATCATCACCGGGGCCATCACGGCCAGCGGCGGGGCGTGGAACGCCAGCATTGTCGCCGAGTACGTGGAGTTCGGCGGCCAGAAACTGCACACGATTGGCATCGGCGCTCTCATCGCCCACGCCACCGGCACGGGCGATTACCCCCTTCTGCTGGCCTCTACGCTGGCGATGGTGCTGACCGTCGTCCTTATCAACCGCCTCTTCTGGCGCCGGCTCTACCGTTTGGCGGAAGAACAATACCGGATGGAGTGAGACCATGTCCTCCAATGGCTACTTGCTGGAAGTTCGCCATGTAAGCCAGATTTACCGCAGCGGCAACCGCCAGTTTGTCGCCCTGCAGGACGTGAATCTGGCCGTCAAAGAGGGGGAATTCCTCTGCCTGCTGGGTCCGTCGGGCTGCGGGAAGAGCACGCTGCTACGTATCATCACCGGCCTCCAACGGCCGACGGAGGGGGTGGTGCTCTATCGCGGCCAGCCGCTCCGAGGCGTCAACCCCCATGCCACCATCGTCTTCCAGACCTTTGCCCTCTTCCCCTGGCTGACGGTCCTGGAGAACGTGGAAGTGGCGCTGAAAGCGCGCGGAGTCCCACCGAAACTGCGCACCGCCCGTGCCATGGATCTGCTGGACCGGGTCGGCCTGGATGGGTTTGAACTTGCTTACCCCCGCGAACTCTCCGGCGGGATGCGTCAGAAGGTGGGGTTTGCCCGCGCGATGGCGGTAGAGCCGGAACTGCTGTGCCTGGACGAGCCGTTCTCCGCGCTGGACGTGCTTAGCGCCGAGGCGCTGCGGGGCGAACTATTGGAACTCTGGACGGAGGGGAAAATCCCCACCCGCGCTATCCTGATGGTGACCCACAACATAGAGGAAGCGGTCTTCATGGCCGACCGGATTGTGGTGATGGAGAAGGACCCGGGGCGGGTGGTGGCGGAGATGACAGTGGACTTGCCCCATCCCCGGCAGCGGCGGTCGCCGGAGTTCCTAAAGCTGGTGGACGAAGTTTATGGCTTGCTGGCCGGGCAGACCCAGCCGGAGCACGTAGAAATGGGCGCGGCACCTGGCGAACCTGGGCGCGTCCGGGCCCTGCCCCCCATCACCATAAACGACCTGGCTGGGCTTCTGGAGCACGTGGCCGAGATGCCCGAACATCGGCATGACATCTATCGTCTGGCGCATGAACTACGCGTGGACCCTGACCACCTTCTGCAATTGACGGAGACGGCAGAATTGCTGGGTTTCGCCACCATCGGCAAGGGTGACATAGTCCTGACCCCTCTGGGGGAGACCTTCGCCGAGGCCAGCATCCTGGCCCGCAAGGAAATTTTCGCTACCCGCATCCGGCGATTGCCGATGTTCCGCTGGCTGCTATCCATGCTTAATGTTGCCGAGGGCCGAAGATTGAAGCGAGACGTCATCTTACGAGCACTGGAGCTGGAATTTCCCCCTGGCGAAGCGGAGAAGCAATTGGAGACAATTATCAACTGGGGCCGCTACGCCGAAATTATCGCCTACGACGACACAACAGAGACCATCTTTTTGGAGTAAACTGCCAGGCCCTTTTCACGCCGACCGAAGTCAGCCTCTTTGAAAAAGGTCGGCCTTCGCCAAGTACGGGCGTAGCGTCGCTACGCCCTTACATTAAACTGGGGGTGGAGGGGGCTGCGCCCCCTCCCAGGGGGCTTGGGGGATGTGCCCTTCCGACCTAACCCCCTGACCCCCTTCCCTGCGAGGGAAGGGGGAAAATTTGGCGAGGCTTTCCCCTCTCCGCCTCGGAGAGGGGCAAGACGCCGGTGAACCCTCAGCCCACGGGGGTGGGCAAAAGGGGGTCCAGGGGGCACAAGCCCCCTGGCAGGGGGTTGTGGGGGATGTGCCCCCAGAATTTTGAAAGAGGGGGCGAGTTGCCCCCATTAGCAACCCGCCCACGAGTGGGACCCAAGACGCCGGCGAACCCAAAGCCCACGGGGGTGGGCAATGGGGGGTCCAGGGGGGCAAAGCCCCCTGGCGGGGGTTGTGGGGGGTGTCCCCCCACAAAACCAAAAGAGGGGGCGAGTAGCCCACCCCTGTAAACCCTGCCACGAGTGGGACCCAAAACGCTGGCAAAACCTCAGCCAACGGGGGTGGGCAAAAACGGGGGTCCAGGGGGCGGAGCCCCCTGGCGGTGTCCCCCTCGAAACCTTTGGAATGCCATTAAGGGGAAGCCGGGGGGTGGAGGAGATGCCTCAGGATTACGATGGCCGCTTCTTTGTCCAAGGGTTCATTGTTGTTCCCGCACTTGGGGCTCTGGATGCAAGAAGGACATCCGCCCTCGCAAGGGCAACTTGATATCAGTTCCAAAGTCACTTCTAAAAGCTGAGGCAATAGCTCAAACCCTTTCTCGGCTATCCCTACCCCACCAGGGAAAGCATCGTAGATAAAGACCTGGGCCTTGCCAGTATCGGGGTGGCAAGGAGTTGAAAGCCCGCCTATGTCCCACCTATCGCACATGGCAAAGAGCGGAAGCATCCCTATGGAAGCATGCTCTACAGCGTGAAGCCCCCCATGCCAGTCCAGCTTCTTAGCTCTGACCTCTTCCAAGGCTCCTCTCGGCAGGTCAAACCAAAGCCCCACGGTGTCAAAGATTACGGGGGGCATGTCCAGAAATTCCACGCCTATAGTAGCCTCGGTGTACTGGCGTATTTTCTTGTAACCGATGACCTGCTGGTAAACGCGGAGGTAACCGAGGTAAGCCATCGCCCCGTTTATCGGCCGGTTCTTTACCGACCTTATTATGCTCACCTCGTTAATCTCCCTGG
>JAPWUT010000037.1 GCA_028275425.1 Anaerolineae bacterium
TCCATCCACATTGAAGAGTACGAAACCGAAGCTGTAGACACCAAGCTCGGCCCGGAGGAAATAACCAGGGATATCCCGAACATAAGCGAGGATTTGCTCCGTGACCTTGATGAGAACGGCATAATCCGGATAGGGGCCCAGGTTGGGCCGGGCGATATATTAGTTGGCAAGGTTACTCCCAAGGGTGAGGCCGAACTTTCCCCCGAAGAGAAGCTCCTCAGGGCTATCTTCGGCGAAAGGGCAAGGGACGTGAGGGATACAAGCCTCAGGATGCCCCACGGCGAGAGAGGCGTGGTAATCTCCGTAGCCGAATTCTCACGCGACCAATACAAGGACCTGCCGGCAGGAGTAGAAAAAGCGGTAAAGGTTTACGTGGCCCAGCGCCGCAAACTCACCGAGGGCGATAAAATGGCTGGTCGCCACGGAAACAAGGGGGTAATATCCAAAGTCGTGCCTGTGGAAGACATGCCTTTCCTCCCCGATGGAACCCCAATTGAAGTTATCCTCAACCCTCTGGGAGTTCCGGCCCGCATGAACCTGGGGCAAATCCTGGAAACCCACCTGGGCTGGGCGGCCTACCGCCTTGGCTTCAGAGCCATTACCCCGGTCTTTGAGGGGGCAGACCAAGACGAAGTCTTCGCCGAGCTGGCCCGAGCTTGGCTCATAGATAAAGCTTGGGAAGATGTAACCGAGAGGGCTTGGCATTGGCTCAAATCCATAAACTACAACCCTCAGGACATTGAAGACGATGAAGAAGCCCGCAGGCTTTACCTTGTAGAGTGGATTGGAGACCGGTACGATCCCGAGAGGCTCATGAGAGATTGGGTTTACGCCCGCAGGAGCGCCCTCCGGGAGTGGCTCCGGGAAAAGGGCTATGACCCCGATGCTATCTTGGTCTTTGAGGATGACACCAGGCCTCTGGAAGCCCGCCAAGAGGCCAACCGCTTGGCCAGACTCGTCTGCTTGAGGGAATGGATAGGCTCCCTAACCGGGGAATACCCATCCCTTGAGAACTCCACCGAAGAAGAACTCATGGAGAAAGCCGTCAAAGTCAGCAAAGAGACAGGCCAGCCTATCCCTACAACTGGCAAGATGATTCTCTACGATGGCAAGACCGGCGAACCATACGACCAGCCGGTGACGGTTGGAGTGATGATGATAATGAAACTAATCCACCTTGTAGAAGACAAAGTCCATGCTCGCTCCACCGGGCCCTACTCCCTGGTTACCCAGCAACCTCTTGGTGGGAAAGCCCAGTTCGGAGGCCAGAGGTTTGGAGAGATGGAAGTATGGGCCTTGGAAGCCTACGGAGCTGCCTACACCCTTCAAGAAATGCTCACAGTCAAGTCCGATGATACCGAGGGCCGTTTGAGGACCTACGAAGCCATCGTAAAAGGGGAAAAGATTGCTGAGCCTCAGATGCCCGAATCATTCAAAGTCTTGGTGAAAGAACTCCAGGCCTTGGGATTGGCGGTAGAAGTCTACAACGCCAAGGGTGAAAAATACACATTCAGCAAAGAAGAAAAGGAAGAAAAACCTGTCCCGCTTGGCTTTGGAAGCTTTGACCTTGCTCGCAAGTTCTTGAGCAAATAAGGAGGTGCTTTTATGGATGTCAATGACATTGTAGCTGTCCGGATAAGCTTGGCCTCTCCAGAACAAATTCGCTCTTGGTCCTATGGAGAGGTCCTCAAGCCCGAAACCATAAACTACCGGACTTTGAGGCCGGAAAGAGATGGCCTTTTCTGCGAACGCATCTTCGGCCCTACCAAGGATTGGGAATGTGCTTGCGGAAAGTATAAGAAGGTCAAATACAAGGGCATAATCTGCGACCGCTGCGGGGTTGAAGTAGCTCCATCCAAAGTGCGCCGGGAGAGGATGGGACACATAGAACTCGCTGCCCCAGTAGCTCACATCTGGTACATCCGTGGAATACCAAGCCGCCTTGGCCTCCTACTGGACATCTCCCCGCGCAACTTGGAAAGGGTCATCTATTTTGCCCAATATATCATCACCGAAGTGGACGAAGAAGCCCGCTCCAGAGCCTTGAGCCGGCTGGAGAAGGAGCGTTTGGCGCGCCTGGCCAAGATTGATGCAGAGATTAACGCACAGGTTGAGGAAATAGATAAAAAGCTTAAGGAAGAGCTGGCTAAAATCAACGATAAAGTCAAAGCCCAAATCCAGGAGCTTGAAGAGCAACTTTACACCATGAGCGATGAAATCGCCAGTCAAGGGCGGGCTATCCAGGAGAAACTGGAAGCCCTCATGGGCTCCCCAGCCCCTGAAACCATCCGAATCCCTTGGAGCGATGAGGTCCTTTTGGAAGAAGGAGAAGTCGTCTCCAGGGAACATCTGGCAAGGTTGAGCAAAGCCGCCCAAGAACGCCTATCCCTTTTGGAAGAAGGCATAAAGCGGCGCCAGGAAGAGATAAAGCTCCAGGCCGAAGCCGAAAAAGAGCTCCTCATCCACAAGGCCGAAGAAGAAAAGGGAGCCGTTAAAGCCTCCTACGAGGACATCATCTTTGAAATCATGGAGAAATACGACCAGGAAATGGCCGAACTCCGAAGCCTTCAGGTGACCCAGGTTCTGAGCGAGGCCCGGTACCAGGAGCTCAAGGAAAAATGGGGGACGGTTTTCAAAGCCGGCATGGGCGCAGAGGCCCTCTACGAAATCTTGAAAAGCCTGGACTTGGACAAAATGGCCCAGGAATTGCGGAATGAAATCAACACTACCCGCTCGGCCCAGAGGCGAAAGAAAGCCGTAAGACGCCTCCAAATCGTAGAGGCCCTGCGCAAAAGCGGTAACCGCCCCGAATGGATGATACTGACCGTCCTTCCAGTCCTTCCCCCAGAACTTAGGCCTATGGTGCCTCTGGACGGTGGGCGGTTCGCTACCAGCGATTTGAACGACCTTTACCGGAGGGTCATAAACCGCAACAACCGCCTCAAGAAGCTCAAGGAACTCGGTGCACCCGAAATCATAATCCGCAACGAGAAGAGGATGCTCCAGGAAGCTGTTGACGCCCTCTTAGATAGCGGCCGCCAAGCCAGAGGCCTTGTAGGAGCGGGAAAGAGAGGCCTGAGGAGCCTATCCGATATCCTCAGGGGGAAACAAGGGCGCTTCCGCCGCAACCTCCTCGGTAAGCGCGTGGACTACTCCGGCCGCTCGGTGATTGTGGTAGGGCCTGAGCTCAAGCTCTACCAGTGCGGCCTACCCAGAGACATGGCCCTTGAACTGTTCAAACCTTTCGTTATCCGTAAGCTCATGGAGGAAAACCACGCCCACTCCATGAAGAGCGCTAAGAGGATGGTGGAACGCCGCGACCCCGTCGTTTGGGATGTCCTGGAGAGCGTAGTCAAAGAAAGGCCTGTTCTCCTGAACCGAGCTCCTACCCTTCACCGCTTGGGTATCCAAGCCTTTGAGGTAGTCCTGGTGGACGGTCAAGCTATCCGAATCCACCCGTTGGTCTGCCCTGCCTTCAACGCCGACTTTGACGGAGACCAGATGGCCGTCCACGTTCCTCTCTCTGACGAAGCGGTTAGAGAAGCGCGTGAGCTCATGCTCTCCTCCCTCAACCTCCTTAAGCCGGCCAGCGGCGAACCAATCGTTGGCCCAACTAAGGACATGGTCCTCGGCTGCTACTACCTCACTTTGATGGAAGAAGGGGCTAAGGGCGAAGGCAAAATCTTCGCCGACTTTGACGAAGTAGTCTTGGCTTACGAGACAGGAGTTGTAGACCTGCACGCCAAAATCAAGGTTTGGGCCAAGCCTTCCACCGACCAGCCTCCACAGCTCATAGAAACAACCCCAGGCCGGGTCATCTTCAACCTGACCCTCCCTGAGGAACTTCGCTTCCAGAACAGGGTTGTGGACAAAAAGGTCCTCAGCGACTTAGTAGCGGAATGCTACAGGAAATTGGGGATGGAGGTAACGGCGGAAGTAGTGGATGCCCTTAAAGACCTGGGCTTTAAATACGCTACCCGCAGCGGCATAACCCTGGCCATGAGCGACATAAAAATCCCCAAGGAGAAGGAGGAAATCATAAAGAAGGCCGAAGCCCAGGTGGAAGAGATAAACCGCCAATATAGGCGTGGCGTAATCACCGAGGAAGAGCAGTACATGAAGAGCGTTGAGCTCTGGACCAGGGCTACAGATGAGGTAACCCAGGCGGTGGCTAAGGAGCTTAACCCCTACGAAAGCGTGGGAGCAATGGCCATATCAGGAGCTACAAAGGGAGGGATTCAGACCATACGCCAGCTGGCAGGGATGCGCGGCCTCATGGCCGACCCCTCCGGACGCATCATCCCTCTGCCCATACGGTCCAACTTCTGGGAAGGCCTTACCACCCTTGAATACTTCCTCTCCACCCACGGTGCTCGCAAAGGCTTGGCCGATACCGCCCTCCGCACAGCCGACGCCGGTTACCTTACCCGCCGCCTGGTTGACGTAGCCCAGGAAGTAATCGTCAGGGAATACGATTGCGGCACTTGGGAAGGAATATGGATTGACCAGGAATCTTCCCGCCGCATGGGCCAGAGCTTCGCCGAAAGGGTAATAGGTAGGGTCGCCGCTGCCGACATAATTGACCCCACAACCGGCAAAGTAATAGTGAGGCGGAATCAAGAGATAGACGAGGACGCCTTTGAGAAGATAAAGAAGGCCAAGATAGACAAAGTCTTTGTCCGCAGCCCGCTTAAGTGCGAGACCCGCTACGGCGTTTGCGTCCTCTGCTACGGGCGTGATATGGGCCGAGGCGGGCTAATCAAGGTAGGCGAGGCTGTGGGCATAATTGCAGCCCAATCCATCGGCGAGCCTGGTACCCAGCTCACCCTGAGGACCTTCCACACAGGTGGTATCGCCGTGGAAGACATAACCCAGGGCCTCCCGAGAGTGGAAGAGCTCTTTGAAGCTCGCACCCCGAAAGGTGAAGCCATAATCTCCGATATCTCCGGAGTTGTGGACGTATACTGGGAAGGCCCCATCCGCAAGGTCAAAGTAACAAGCTCCCAAGTCGTAACCGATGAATACCTCATCCCCGCAGGCAGCGAAATATTGGTGAAAGACGGCGAAATCTTGGAAGAGGGGGCAGTAATAGCTTCTACCCCCGATAACGGGACAATCAGAGCCAGGATACCTGGGCAGATTTTCCTTGAAAACAACGGCGATGGCACCTACAAAGCCACAATCCGCCAGGAATACAAGGAGGAAAGGGTCTACGAAATACCTCCGGCGGCCAGGCTCAAAGTGGAAAAGGGTGATTACATCAAAGCCGGAGACCAGATAACCGAAGGTGCTAAGAACCCCAAGGAAATCATGCGCATCCTGGGGAGGGAAGCTGCCCAGCTCTACCTCCTGGAAGAAATCCAGAAAGTATACCGCTCCCAGGGCGTGAACATCCACGACAAGCACATTGAAATCATCATCCGCCAGATGACAAACAAAGTCCGGGTCAGGTCGCCGGGTGATACCGATTACCTTCCTGGGCAATTGGTAGACCGCTTTGAATTTGAAGAAACCAACAACCGGATAATAGCCGAGGGCAAGCGGCCGGCAGTGGCCGTTCCCGTCCTCTTGGGGATAACCAAAGCAGCCTTGGCCACCGATAGCGTCTTTGCCGCTGCCTCCTTCCAGGAAACAACCAAAGTCCTGACCGATGCCGCGCTACGCGGAGCCATTGATGAGTTGCGCGGATTGAAGGAAAACGTTATAATAGGACGCCTCATCCCCGCTGGGACGGGCTTTGAACGTTACCAGCGCTTAAGGGAAATGGCTTCGGCCCAAAAGAAACCATTGTAAGGAGGTTAAAATTGCCAACGATAAATCAATTGGTCCGGAAAGGTAGGAAAAAGGTTAAGAGCAAGTCCAAAGCCCCGGCCTTGCTTTATTCCTACAACGCCCTCAAGAACGAACTTAAGAAGATGCCGAAGGGCAACCCTCAGAAGCGGGGCGTTTGCATACAAGTAAGGACCATGACCCCGAAGAAGCCTAACTCCGCCCTGCGTAAGATTGCCAGGGTTCGCCTTACCAACGGAATTGAAGTAACGGCCTATATCCCTGGCGAAGGCCACAACCTCCAGGAGCACTCCATAGTCTTAGTAAGGGGCGGACGCGTGAAGGACCTGCCCGGAATCCGCTACCACATAATAAGGGGTGCCCTGGATGCGGCCGGGGTAGAAGCCAGGCGCCAAGGACGGTCCAAATACGGAGCTAAAATGCCCAAGAAGAGCTCGGAGAAATAAGGAGGTAAAGATGCCAAGACGCGGAAGCCCTCCTAAAAGGGAGATACCACCCGACATAAAATACAACAGCGTTCTGGTGGCCAAGCTCATAAACAAGGTCATGATGAACGGCAAAAAGAGCCTCGCCGAATGGATAGTCTACACCGCTTTTGACATCATTCGGGAAAAGACTGGGCGCAATCCGGTAGAAGTATTTGAGCAGGCCGTCCAGAACGCAGCCCCGGTTTTGGAAGTAAGGCCGCGAAGGGTTGGCGGTGCTACCTACCAGGTGCCGATTGAGGTGCCGGAGCACAGGCGTATATCTTTGGCTTTGAGGTGGCTTGTGAACTTCGCACGCGAAAGGAGTGGAAAATCCATGGCCGAAAAGCTCGCCGCTGAAATCATAGATGCGGCCAATAACACCGGGGCCACCATAAAGAAGAAGGAAGACACCCACAAGATGGCGGAGGCCAACAGGGCTTTCGCCTTCTTCCGATGGTAAAAAAATGAGCGGGGAGTATCCATTAGAAAGAATCCGCAACATCGGGTTCATAGCCCATATAGACGCCGGCAAGACCACTACCACCGAGCGCATCCTGTTCTATACAGGTAGAACTCACAGGATGGGCGAGGTGGATGAGGGCACGGCCGTTACCGATTGGATGCCTCAGGAGAAGGAGAGAGGCATATCCATAACGGCCGCGGCGGTAACCTGCTACTGGCGCAATCACCAAATTAACATCGTGGATACCCCCGGCCACATAGACTTCACCG
Source organism: Anaerolineae bacterium (assembly GCA_028275425.1). Classification (GTDB taxonomy): domain Bacteria; phylum Chloroflexota; class Anaerolineae; order SpSt-600; family SpSt-600; genus SpSt-600. The sequence continues at coordinate 6,990 of JAPWUT010000037.1, forward strand.
CCGAAGTCCAGCGCAGCCTGCGGATATTGGACGGAGGCGTAGTAATCTTTGATGCCGTAAACGGAGTTGAACCGCAATCGGAAACGGTTTGGCGCCAGGCTGACCTCTACAAGGTCCCGCGCATATGCTTTGTGAACAAAATGGACCGGGTTGGTGCCAACTTCTGGCGGGTAATTGAGATGATAAAAGAGCGCCTGAAGGCCAACCCCGTTGCCGTCCAAATGCCCTTAGGCGCCGAAGACACCTTTACAGGGGTCATAGACCTCGTAGAACCCAGAGCCATAATCTACAAGGATGAACTGGGCACAAGCCCGGAAATTGCCCCCATCCCCGAAAGCTTGGCCGAAGAAGCCATGCTTCACCGAGATAAACTCCTGGAAAAAATCGCCGAAACCGATGATGAGCTCATGGTGAAATACCTTGAGGGGGAGGAAATCACTCCGGAAGAGCTTAAGAAAGCCCTCAGGAAGGCGGTAATTTCCGGCAAGCTTGTGCCCGTCCTGTGCGGGGCAGCCCTCAGGAACAAAGGGATTCAGCCCCTCCTGGATGCAATTGTAGATTACCTTCCGTCCCCCCTGGATTTGCCCCCAATACGGGGAGTCAACCCCGAGACAGGGGCGGAAGAGAAGCGCTATCCAAAGTTGGATGAACCGCTTACAGCTCTGGTCTTCAAAGTCCATTCCGACCCCTACGTTGGCCGCCTCGTTTACTTGAGGGTCTATTCCGGAGTCCTAAGGAGCAACCGCAGGGTGCTTAATGCTACCCGAGCACGCAAAGAAAGGGTTGACCGGCTCCTCAGGATGCATGCTAATAAACGGGAAGAAATAACCGAACTTAGGGCCGGCGATATAGGGGCGGCGCTGGGGCTTAAGCAAACTTTTACCGGCGAAACCATTTGCAGCGAAGAAAGCCCCATCGTCCTTGAGCCGATTAGCTTCCCAGAGCCTGTGGTTTCAGTAGCCATAGAACCCAAGACCCAGGCCGACCAAGAACGCATGGCCGAAGCTCTCCAGCGTCTGGCCGAAGAAGACCCAACCTTCAGGGTTAAGGTTGATGAGCAGACCGGTCAGACTATAATCTCAGGCATGGGGGAACTGCACCTGGAAATTTTGGTGGACAGGCTTTCCAGGGAATTCAAAGTGCAAGCCAATGTTGGTAAGCCGCAAGTAGCTTACAAAGAAACGATAACGAAGCCTGTCCGGGTGGAAGGTTTATACGTCCGCCAGATTGGCGCCCGCAACCACTATGGGCACGTCTGGCTTGAAATTGAGCCCCTTCCCAGGGGCCAGGGCAACAAATTTGAAAGCAAAGTCGGTGAGGACAAAATCCCAGCGCACTTCATTCCGGCAATTGAGGAAGCAGTCCGGGAGGCCCTTGAGGTTGGAATTTTGGCCGGTTACCCGATTATAGATGTCAAAGTAAGCCTGGTAGATGGCTCCTTCCATCCCGAGGATTCTTCCGAGATGGCTTTCAAAGTGGCGACATCTATGGCCATGGAAAAGGGCCTCCGCCAGGCCGAACCCGTCCTCATGGAACCCTACATGAAACTGGAAGTAGTAGTGCCTGAGGAATTCATCGGCGATGTGCTTGGGGACCTGGCCTCTCGGCGGGCTGATATCCAGGGGATGGAGCTGAGGCCCGGAGGAGTTCAAGCGGTGCGGGCTATGGTCCCCCTTTCGGAAATGTTCGGCTATGCTACGGACCTGCGCTCTATGACTCAAGGGCGTGGCACCTTTACAATGGAGTTTGACCACTACGAAGTCATACCCGGGGAAATCATGGAGAAGATTCTCTACCGATGATGCTTGTCAGTAGCGGTGTGCGAGCCCCCGAAGGGGGCGAAGCAAGCCTCGGGTAATTTGGAATTTGCCAAAATTCGCAATCTGCTTATAATAAACTTTTGTTTGCGCCCCCTTAGAGGTGCCCAAGCTAAGAGTTTTAAGGAGGTGAGGCCGCAATGGCCAAGCAGAGGATAAGGATACGCCTTAAGGCTTATGACCATAGAGTTTTGGATGAATCGGCAAGGCAAATAGTGGAGGCTGCGGAGCGGACAGGGGCAAGGGTCATAGGACCGGTGCCTTTGCCCACTAAGATTGAGCGCTTCTCCGTAATCCGCTCCCCCTTCATTGATAAGCGTTCCATGGAGCAGTTTGAAATAAGGACTCATAAGCGCCTCATTGAGGTTTTGGACCCCACTTCCAAAACCATTGATACGTTGATGAGGCTCAACCTCCCGGCAGGCGTTGACATAGAGATAAAGCTTTAAACCCAAACGGCGGAGTGTTAGAAATGAAAGGGATTATCGGCAGAAAGCTTGGTATGACTCGCATTTTTACCGAATCGGGCGAGGTGGTGCCTGTAACCGTGATTCAGGCGGGGCCTTGCTTTGTAACCCAGGTGAAAACCGAAGAAAAAGACGGCTACAAGGCCATCCAGCTGGGCTTTGAGGAAGTGAAGCCCAAAAGCCTAACCCGGCCTGAGCTCATGAGGCTTAAGAAAAACCACCTCCCACCTTTGCGCTACCTCAAAGAGATAAGGGTGGACAACCCCGAGGATTATCAAGTTGGCCAGAAGATAACAGTGAGCATCTTTGAAGTAGGGGAAAAGGTGGATGTAACCGGATGGACTAAAGGCCGCGGTTTTGCGGGTGTGGTCAAGCGCTGGGGGTTCGGTGGCGGGCCCAGGACCCACGGCCAATCCGACCGGACCAGAGCCCCAGGTTCAATCGGCGCCGGCACTGACCCTGGTCGGGTAATCAAGGGGTTGCGGATGGCTGGAAGGATGGGCAATGAGAGGAGGACGGTTCAGAATTTGGAAGTAGTGTTTGTGGACCCCCAGCGCAACCTCTTGGCGGTCAAGGGGGCAGTTCCAGGCGCTAAAAACAGCCTGGTTATAGTTAAGCAGGCCAGGAAGACCGAAGAAAAGAGGAAGAAATATGGATAAAGAGCGGGAGGAGCTTATGCCACAGGTTCCCGTTTACAACATGGAAGGCCAGGTTGTAGGGGAGATTAACCTAAGAGACGACATATTTGGGATAGAGCCTCACGTGGCGGTTATGCATCAGGCTTTGGTGAGGCAGTTGGCCAATGCTCGCCTCGGCACCCACAGCACGAAGACCAGGGGTGAGGTGAGCGGAGGCGGTAGAAAACCTTGGCCCCAAAAGCATACCGGAAGGGCCCGCCAGGGTTCAATAAGGGCCCCTCACTGGGTTGGAGGGGGGATCGTCTTTGGGCCTAAACCAAGGAGCTATTACCAGAAGATGCCCAAGAAGATGCGTCACCTGGCATATAAATCGGCCCTTTCGGTCAAAGCCAAACAGGACCAAATCGTGGTCTTGGATGAGCTGAAGTTTGAGGCCCCTAAGACTAAGGCCATGAAGGAGCTCCTGGATAAACTGCCGGTCAACGGTAGCGTGCTCATCTTGCTACCCTCTAAGGATGAGAACGTCCAAAAATCGGCCGATAACCTCCCCAACGTGAAAACAATCCTGGCCAATTACCTTAACGTAAAAGACCTTCTCGGTTACGATTACCTGGTGATGCCCAGGAAATCGGTGGAAATCATTGAGTCCATCCTGGGCAAGGAGTAGGAGGTTAAGCATGCACCTTTACGAGATTATTCGCAGGCCCATTGATACCGAGAAGACAAGAGCATTGGCTGAGCTTGGGCAATACGTCTTTGAAGTGGACCCCAGGGCCAACAAGATTCAAATCAAGCAAGCAGTGGAGAAGATTTACAACGTGAAAGTGGAAGAAGTGCGGATTGTGAAGCTACC
>JAPWUT010000109.1 GCA_028275425.1 Anaerolineae bacterium
CAAAAGGGCCCGTCGGGGTTACCATATGGTGGTGAGGAAACCGCCCAGGAAGAAGGCGATTGTGAAGCTCGCTCCCGGTGAGAAAATCCAAATCTTTGAAGGAGTGTAGCCATGGGGATAAGGGTGTATAAGCCTACCTCCCCGGGAAGAAGGGGGATGAGCGTTTCCACCTTTGAGGAGATAACGAAGGATGAGCCCGAGAAGTCCTTGGTGGTGCCTTTGAAGAAAAATTCGGGGAGGAACCACCAGGGCAAAATAACGGTTCGCCACAGGGGAGGGGGACATAAGAGGCTTTACCGCATAATTGATTTCAAGCGGGATAAAATCGGGATTCCGGGCAAAGTCATAGCCATTGAGTATGACCCCAACCGCTCAGCCCGGATTGCCCTCATACAATATGCCGATGGGGAAAAGCGTTACATTATTGCCCCCCTTGGCCTCAAAGTTGGCGATACGGTCATGTCGGGGCCTGATGCGGAGATAAAAGTTGGCAATGCCCTTCCTTTGGCCAACATTCCGGTTGGGACCTTCATCCACAACATTGAGCTTTATCCTGGCCGTGGGGGGCAATTGGTAAGAGCAGCTGGGACGGCAGCCCAGATTTTGGCCAAGGAAGGGGATTATGCCCAGGTTAAGCTCCCTTCCGGCGAGATAAGGCTTATCAACCTAAAGTGCATGGCTACCATAGGGCAGGTGGGCAATGTGGACCACGCTAATATAAGGCTGGGGAAGGCCGGGAGGAGCCGTTGGCTTGGGTGGCGCCCCACCGTGCGGGGTTCAGCCATGAGCCCGAGGGACCACCCCCATGGTGGTGGTGAGGGAAGGGCACCCATCGGTCTACCTCACCCCAAGACCCCATGGGGCAAGTGCGCATTAGGCAAAAAGACCCGCCGAAATAAGCTTACGGATAAGTTCATAATCAAGCGGCGGAAGTAAAGGAGGTGGTGATATGGGCCGTTCCCTCAAGAAAGGGCCTTTTGTAGACCCTAAGCTCCTGGAGAGAATTGAGGAGATGAATCGGACCGGGGAAAAGAGGGTTATAAAGACGTGGTCCAGGGCTTCGGTAATAGTCCCCCAGATGGTGGGCCACACCATCGCCGTACACGATGGCCGTCGCCATGTCCCTATCTACATAACTGAGCAGATGGTTGGCCACCGGCTGGGGGAATTCGCCCCTACCCGGACTTTCAGGGGGCATACTGTTAAGGAAAAGAAAACCCAGGTTCAGAAGAAATGAGGAGAGTGAGCGATGGAAGGCTTTGAAGTAAGAGCGGTGACCCGCTACGTAAGGATATCTCCTCAGAAAGTGCGGAGGATTCTGGGGCAGCTTAAGGGCAAGCAGGTTGATGAGGCTTTGGCCCTTTTAGAGTTCATGCCTCAGAAGGCGGCCAGAATCGTCTCCAAGACCATAAAATCAGCAGTGGCCAATGCCGTTGAGAATTTTGGCCTCTCCAGGGAGGACTTATACATCGCCAAAATAACGGCCGATCAGGGGCCAACTCGCCTCTGGAGGCGTTTTGCGGCCCGAGGGCGAGTCCGCCCCATCCGCCGGCGCTATTCCCATATAACTGTTGTAGTTGCCGAAAGAACGCCTTAAAGGAGGGAAAGCTTGGGCCGGAAAGTTCACCCTATCGGATTCAGGCTCGGTTACAACAAAGAGTGGTTCTCGGTCTGGTATGCCGAGGGGAAGCAATATACCGAGTTCCTCCACCAGGACCTCAAAATTCGCCAGCTTATAGATAAGGAGCTGGCCGATGCCGAGGTTTCCAGGATTAAGATTGAGCGCTTCCCCAAGCAGATAAACATAACCATCCACACCGCAAGGCCGGGGTTAGTAATAGGCAGAAAAGGTGCAGAGATAAACCGGCTTCGCCAAGAGCTGGAGGAGCTTACGGGGCAAAGGGTCAGCTTGAAAGTTGAAGAAGTGAAGAAGCCGGAATTGGATGCCGTCCTTGTGGCCAGGAGCATTGCCAGGCAGATAGAGAAGCGGGTTTCCTACCGGCGGGCCATGAAGCAGGCGGTGGCCAGGGCTATGAAAGCCGGCGCTAAGGGCATAATGATTCAATGCAAGGGAAGGCTGGCCGGAGCAGAAATGGCCCGCAAGGAAGTTATAAAAGAAGGCCGGATACCCCGTAACACCCTCAGAGCCGATATAGATTATGCCCTGGCCGAAGCCCTCACAATTCTGGGTAAAATAGGGGTCAAGGTGTGGATATACAAGGGTGACCTTTTGCCCAAGAAACCCGAATTTGAGGCTTTCCTTGTGACGGAAGAAGCCACTGCTTCGGAATGATTAGGGAGGGTAAGAGACCATGTTGATGCCTAAAAGGGTAAAATATCGCAAGCAGCAGAGGGGGCGATTGAAGGGCAAGGCTTCAAGGGGTAATACTCTGGAATTTGGGGATTATGGTCTTCAGGCTCTTGAGCCTTGCTGGCTTACTGCTCGCCAGATAGAGGCTGCCCGCCGGGCTATAGTGCGCTTCGTCCGGAAAACCGGCAAGCTGTGGATTCGGGTCTTCCCCGATAAGCCCATAACCCGTAAGCCTGCGGAGACCCGGATGGGCGGCGGCAAGGGGAACGTAGACCAATGGGTAGCAGTTATCAAGCCCGGCCGAATCATATTTGAACTGGCCGGTGTGAAAGAGGAAGACGCCGAGGAGGCCTTCCGCCTTGCTGCCCATAAGCTCCCCATTAAAACCCAGATAGTAAAGCGAGCTGAACTGATTAAGGAGGTTTAGGTTATGAGGCCTCAGGATATAAGGGAAATGAGCGATGAGGAAATCAAGGCCAAAATTGAAGAGCTCTACCGGGAACTCTTCAACCTTCGCTTCCAGAAGGCCATTGGGCAGGCCAAAAATACTGCCCGCTTTAAAGAAGTGCGCCGGGACATCGCTCGCCTCAAGACTATTTTGAGGGAAAGGGAACTTGGCATTTATCCTTCCAAGGAGGGCTAAATGAGAGAGCGGCGCAAGAAGCTGGTCGGACGCGTTGTAAGCGATAAGATGGATAAGACCGTGGTGGTGAGAGTAGAGCGCACCAAGCGCCACCCTCTCTACGGCAAAGTCATAACCGTAAGCAAGAAATTCATGGCCCATGACCCTAAAAACGAATGCCGTGTGGGGGACCTGGTGCGCATAATAGAATCAAGGCCAATAAGCCGAAGGAAAAGATGGGTAGTTGTGGAAATACTGGAGAGAGCCCAGGCTTGATGGAGGGTTGAGAAATGATACAGCAGGAAACTCGCCTCGTCGTAGCCGATAATACTGGAGCTAAAGAGATACTGTGCATCCGGGTCCTTGGCGGTTCGGCTAAGAAATACGGCCGTGTAGGCGATATCATCATCGCTTCAGTCAAAGAGGCCACCCCTGATGCCCAGGTTGAAGAAGGGGACGTGGTGAGAGCGGTTATCGTAAGGACTGCCAAGGAATACCGGCGGCCCGATGGCACTTACATCCGCTTTGATGATAATGCCGCAGTTATAATTGACGAGAACAATAACCCGAAGGGGACCAGGATTTTCGGCCCGGTGGCCCGTGAGCTGAGGAGCAAGGGCTTCATGAAAATCATTTCCCTGGCTCCCGAAGTGGTCTAAAGGAGGCAAAATGAGGAAGATAAGGAAAGGCGATACCGTTGAAGTTATAGAGGGCGATGAAAAAGGGAAGCGCGGGGCCGTCCAGAAAGTAATCATTGGCAAAAGGAGGGATGGCTCCCGTGACCCCAACGATGTGCGGGTTATAGTCTCAGGGGTGAACTTGGTTAAGAAGCACCAACGCCGTCTCCCTGATGTCCGGACCCAATACGGGATAATTGAGGTAGAGGCTCCGATCCACATCTCCAACGTGGCCCTTGTTTGCCCTAAGTGCGATAAGCCCACCAGGGTTGGGTTCAGGGTCTTTGAAGACGGAACCAAAGCCCGTTTCTGCAAGCGCTGTGGAGAACTTATTGATTGAGGTTTCAGGAGGGGTCATGGCTAAGGCTATTCCCAGGTTGAAAGAGCGCTACATCAATCACGTAATACCGACGATGATGCAGGAATTCGGCTATAAGAACGTCATGCAAGTCCCCCGCTTAGTGAAAGTGGTGGTGAATGTGGGGGTTGGGGAGGCTGTGCAGAACCCCAAGGCTATAGATGCAGCGATGCAGGACCTGGCCACTATAACCGGCCAGAAGCCCATCGTGCGCAAGGCTAAAAAATCAATTGCGGCCTTCAAACTCAGAGCCGGCACCCCCATAGGGGTCAAAGTAACTCTGCGTGGCGATAGGATGTATTACTTTTTGGACCGGCTTTTCAATGTCGCTCTGCCGCGGCAAAGGGACTTTAAGGGGGTTCCTCCCGATTCTTTTGACGGGCGTGGGAATTACACTCTCGGGCTAAGAGAACAACTGGTCTGGCCCGAAATTGATTACACCAAGATTGACAAAGTCCGGGGTATGGAGATAACAATCGTCACTACGGCGAAAACGGACCAAGAAGCAAAAAGGCTCTTAGAGCTTCTTGGCATGCCTTTCAGGAGGGGATGATGGCCAGAAAATGCATGAAATACAGGGAAATGCGCCGAAAATACAAGGTCAGGGTTAGGAACCGCTGTGAGCTGTGCGGTAGGCCAAGGGGTTACATGCGGCGCTTTAAACTGTGCCGCATCTGTTTCCGGAAACTCGCCCTTGAAGGTCTCATCCCAGGGGTGACCAAGGCCAGCTGGTGAGGAGGTTTAACACCATGGTAATGACCGATCCCATCGCCGATATGCTTACTCGCATAAGGAATGCTCTCATGGCCAGGCATAAAGAGGTGAAAATCCCTGGCTCTAAGATAAAGGTGGCCATAGCTCGCGTCCTCAAAGAGGAGGGCTACATTGAGGATTTTGTGGTTACGAAGGATAAGCCCCAGCCCATGCTGGTTATAACCCTCAAGTACGACGAGAACGGCAAGCCGGTCATCACTGGCCTAAAAAGGGTGAGCAAACCCGGAAGGAGGATTTATGTAGGGAGGAAGGAGATTCCGAGGGTCCTGAGCGGGATGGGCATAGCCATCCTCTCTACTCCCAAGGGGGTTATAACCGATAAGCAGGCTCGCCGCCTGAGGGTGGGGGGCGAAGTATTATGCTACGTGTGGTAGGAGGTTAGCCGTGTCAAGGATAGGGCGCAAACCAATCCCCATCCCAGCAGGGGTAGAAGTGAAGATAGATAACCTCACCGTTACGGTAAAGGGGCCTAAGGGCCAGCTCACCAGGACCTTCCCCGAAGGCGTTACTGTGGCCGTTAAAGATGGCCAAATTGTGGTGGGCAGAGTAAGCGATGACCGCCGTCACAAGGCCTTCCACGGCCTTACCAGGGCCCTTCTGGCTAACATGGTGGAAGGGGTAACCAAAGGCTTTGAAAAGAAGCTGGAGATTGAAGGAGTAGGGTACAAAGCTGAGCTTCAGGGGAAGGACTTGGTGCTCTGGGTTGGGTATTCCCACCCCGTTAGGATTCAGCCCTTGCCCGGAATAAGCTTTGTGGTAGACAAAGGCGGCCGCGAGATAACCGTTCAAGGGATAGACAAAGAATTAGTGGGGGAAATGGCTGCCAGGATTAGGAGGGTTCGCCCTCCGGAGCCTTACAAGGGCAAGGGCATAAGGTATGTCGGCGAACAGATACGCCGCAAGCAAGGTAAGGCTGGGAAGATCGGCAAAGGAGGTAAGAAGTGAGCTGGGAGAAGGATAGGGCTGAAGCGCGCAAGAGGCGTCACAAGCGTGTGCGTAAGAAAGTATTCGGCACTCCTGAGCGCCCACGTTTGTGCGTCTTCCGGAGCCTTAAGCATATCTATGCCCAAATCATTGATGATACCATCGGGCACACTTTGGTAGCGGCTTCAACCTTGGACCCTGCTATAAGGGAGAAGATAAAGGGCAAGACCAAAACGGAGCAGGCCAGGGAAGTGGGTCTTCTCCTGGCTCAGAAAGCTCTGGCCAAGGGGATTACTAAGGTGGCCTTTGACCGTGGTGGGTACAAGTACCACGGCCGGGTGAAAGCCTTGGCCGAAGGTGCCCGTAAAGGTGGGCTGGAATTCTAACGGGAGGATTGAGATATGGAGCTGGAAGAACTCAGGCCCTTCGGGGTGGAAGAGCTGGATGAGAGGGTAATAGAGATAAAGCGCACGGCTAAGATGATGAAAGGAGGCCGGCGCTTCCACTTCAGGGCTTTGGTAGTGGTCGGCGACAACAAAGGCCG
>JAPWUT010000166.1 GCA_028275425.1 Anaerolineae bacterium
GGATTATGCCGTTCTCATCAAGGTCACGGAGCAAATCCTCGCTTATGTTCGGGATATCCCTGGTTATTTCCTCCGGGCCGAGCTTGGTGTCTACAGCTTCGGTTTCGTACTCTTCAATGTGGATGGAGGTGTAAATGTCTTCCTGGACCAAGGCCTCGCTCACGAGGACGGCGTCCTCGTAGTTTCCGCCTTCCCAGGAGATGAAGGCTACGAGCACGTTCTGGCCCAGAGCCAGCTCCCCGTTCTGGGTAGAGCTGGAATCGGCAAGGACTTGCCCTTTCTTCACCTTTTGGCCTTTGCTAACTACAGGCCTCTGGTCTATGCACGTGGCTTGGTTGGAACGCTGGTAACGCCTGAGGGGGTAAATGCGGAGGCCGCTTTCCCCTTTGACCACAATCTGGGTAGAAGTAACGCTTACCACTTCCCCGTCTTCTTCGGCCAGGACCACTTGGCCTGAGTCTTTGCCTACGTAGTATTCCATGCCTGTGGAAACGAGGGGTGTTTCCGGCTTAAGCAGAGGAACTGCCTGACGTTGCATGTTGGAACCCATGAGGGCGCGGTTGGCGTCATCGTGCTCCAGGAAAGGAATCAAGGAAGCCGAAACGCTCACGATTTGCTTCGGCGATACATCCATGTAATCCACCTGGTCCACCGGCCGGATGGCGAACTGCTGTTGGTGGCGGACGGTTACTCGGTCAACCAAGAAGCGGCCTTTGGAATCCAAAGGAACCCCAGCCTGAGCGATGACGTATTGGTCTTCCTCGTCCGCGGAAAGGTAGACGATTTCATTGGTCACTACTGGCCTTATCTTTATCTCGGTGTATGGCAGGCGGCTTATCTTTTCCGCCAGCTCAGGGGTAATTTCGGTTCCAGCCTCGGCTATCAGTTCCCCGGTAGCGGGGTCAATTATCCTTTCCCGGAGGATTTGGCCGACCAGCTCTTGGGGTCGGTTCTGGACTTTGTTGATTACCTTGCGGTAAGGGGTCTCCAGGAAGCCGAACTCGTTAACTCTGGCGTAAGTAGCAAGGCTACCGATTAGGCCGATGTTAGGGCCTTCAGGCGTTTCAATGGGGCATATCCGGCCGTAGTGGGAGTTGTGGACGTCTCGGACTTCAAAGCCTGCTCTTTCCCTCTTAAGTCCTCCCGGTCCCAGAGCTGATACTCGCCGCTTATGGGTCAATTCGGCCAGGGGGTTAGTCTGGTCCATGAATTGGGATAGCTGGCTTCCTCCGAAGAATTCCCGCAGGGCGGCCACTACGGGCCTTATGTTTATGAGGGATAGAGGAGTTGCCTCCTCAGGCTCTTTTATGCTCATCCTTTCCTTGATTGCTCTCTCCAGGCGCAGGAGGCCAACCCTCATCTGGTTCTGGATAAGTTCCCCTACTGTCCTTACCCTCCTGTTGCCCAAGTGGTCAATGTCGTCCTCTTTTTCCAGTCCGTTGTTGATTAAAATCATCTTTTCCACCACTTTCACCAAGTCCTCCTTGGTGAGGGTGCGGTGGTCCAGGGGGAAATCAAGTCCGAGGCGGCGGTTGAGCTTGTAACGTCCAACTCTCCCTAAATCGTAGCGGCGTGGGTTGAAGAAGAGGGAAGTCAAGTAGTTCCTGGCGTTTTCGGGGTTAGCGGGCTCACCTGGGCGCATCTTGCGGTAGATTTCCACAAGGGCCTCTTCTGTGCTCTTAGTCGGGTCAACCTCAATTGTAGCCCTGATGTAGGAATGCTCGGGTGTGGTGTCTATGTGTTCGTAGAGGGCCAAGAGCTCCTCATCGGTTCCGTAGCCCAAGGCTCTCAAAAGGACGGTTACGGGCAACTTGCGTTTGCGCTCAATCTTAACCGAAATTACATCGCGCTTAGAGGTTTCAAACTCCAGCCAAGCCCCACGGTTGGGGATGAGCTTAGCGTAACAGAGCTGTCTTCCGGAGATTCTATCTTCTTCCAGGGAGAAGTAAACGCCTGGGGAGCGTAGCAATTGGTTAACCACAACCCTTTCCGCACCGTTTATGATAAAAGTTCCCCTTTCGGTCATGAGGGGGAAATCGCCGAAGAAGATGCGCTGCTCCTGAATTTCTCCAGTCTCGTTATTCACGAGGCGAACTTTGACCCACAAAGGAGCGGCGTAAGTGAGGTCGCGGAGCTTGCACTCTTCAACGCTATACTTGGGCTTTCCGAACTCATAATCCAAGAAATGCAGTTCCAGGACCTTGTTGTAGCTTTGGATGGGGGAAATTTCTTCAAAAAGCTCCCTCAGCCCCTTCTCCTGAAACCAGCGGTAGGACTCCAATTGAACTTGGATTAAGTTAGGCAGAGGGAGAATTTCCTCTATCCGGGCATAATTTTTCTTTCCAGAAAGAACTAACTCCATGAATCAAAACCTCCTCATGGCTTTATCACATGCGCAGGGGTTAAATGGAAGGTGGCTTTATTAACGGAGAAAAGCGAACCCATCCCCGGGTCCTGTAGAAGGGAGTCGTCCCCTGCTTTTCACGCAATCTATTATTATATCGCCTTTTTCTTGCTTGTCAAGTTTGCGGAGCACTTGCGCCAAGAGATCGTTACCAGGTGGTGGAGGCGATTTTGAAAAAAGGCGGGGCCTCCTCTTATAAAGAGTTTGTGGACAAAACTCAAAAAGGAGGAGCCCCGCCTATGGCCAGATTGGCTCACAAAAATTATACAAGATGAACAAAGTTAAAGCAAGTCTCACGGCCGCGGGTTGTCCCAGAATTCCAGCCTCGTTGGCTGTAGGTTTACCAATGGCTCGGGTTTCATTCGTAAGCTTGCTGCTAATGTGGCCTGTTCGCCCCTTTCTGGCTTTGTGGGGAACACCACATCCCCCTGCCAGGGGGTTCCGCCCCCTTGACCCCCGTGTGCCCACACTCGTAAGCTTAGGGTTTGCCAACGTTTTGGGCCCCACTCGCGATGGGTTAATCCCTCCCTCGGCGTAAAAAGGGGCGCTTTAGGGTCCCTTATTTGCTGAGCTTGGTCGTTTATGGCCAAGGCTTGCTTTGGAATTTACCGGCCCCATGGTAAAATAGGAAGGGGGATGAGATGTCACGCTTTCACCCAGTAGGCGAAAAAACTTTGCTTTACTTTTTTGCTCGCTACCTTGAGCTTCCCCTCCTAAGCTTCAGCTTCTCCTTGTTGCGAGGGAAATGGAAGAAGTTAGGAAGCCAACCCCTCTTTCGCCAGGCTTTGGGATGGGCCCTGGCCGCCCCTTTCGCCCGCTTGGCCGATACGGCTAAACCTATCCCATTCCCCCAAGTCCTGGACTTGCTGGACCAGGTGAAAGGCCCCATAGCAGTAGGACCGTGCCGCTGCCGGATTTCCCACCACGCTTGCCCCCACCCCCTGCAGACCGATATCGTGATAGGTATCGGGGCTGAGGTCTGGGAAAAAGCCTTCCCAAGGGATTACCGTCAAATCTCCAAAGAAGAAGCCAAAGAAATCGTGACTCAATGCCATAACCTTGGAATGTGGCAGATGGTCTTCGTCCATTGCCCGGCCCACGGAGGCCCCGAATACGTTATTTGCAACTGCTGCACCTGCGGCTGCGTCCCTTACATCCTCAACCGAGAGCTGGGCCAGAAAGTTTACCCGTTCATCCCCGGCCCTTACATTTCCAAAACCGATCCGGCCCGCTGCGAAGGTTTAGGGGAATGCTTGAAAGCTTGCCCCTTCGGTGCAAGGTCCATCAAGAATGGGAAAAGCACCCTCACGGGGATATGCTTCGGCTGCGGTAAGTGCGCCGATGCTTGCCCCAATAAAGCCATAACTATGGTGGAGCGCCATGTACCGCCGGGAACCGTTCGCCAGAGATAAGTGTAACTTGTGCGGTAACTGCTTCCACTTTTGCCCTGTCCTCCATCTGCCAAGGGAGAAGGCTTCTGAAGAAATGGGAAAACTTCTGCAGGGGAAGCCCTCAATAGTTCTAAAGCGTTGCACTTCCTGCATGGCCTGCAACTATTTCTGTCCCGAAGGCGCCAAACCCGCCAACCTCATCCTGGACATATGGCATGAACTTTGGGAGGAGCGAGGCCTTCCCCTCTATGCCCGCTACTTCCTACCCCATGCCCGCCCTAACTTCCGCACCGATGTTTTGGACCACCTTCCGCCTGGAGAACGCCAAATGGTGGCCGAATGGAGAAAGGTAAAACCAACCCACACCTTCCTCTACTCCGGCTGCAATCTCCTCATGGTTCCGTACCTTACCCGCTCTCGCCTCTTCCAGGGAGTAGAAATCCGAGGTGGCCTGGATTACTGCTGCGGGGAGATGCTCTTCAGGATGGGCCTATACGAAGAGGTGGAACAAGTAGCTGCCAGACTTACCC
>JAPWUT010000167.1 GCA_028275425.1 Anaerolineae bacterium
CCACAATCGTAGTGAGCACTTGCTACATGGACGAAGCCGAGCGCTTCTCCAGGGTTGGATTCATGCACCAGGGGAAACTCCTGGCTTGCTCCGAGCCTTCAAAACTGAAGGAGATTGTGCCAAGCGGAGTGATAGAGGTCATCCCTTCCGATGTCCGGAAAGCGAAGGAAATTCTCAGGGCTGCCCAGGGGGTGATTGGAATCCAGACGTATGGAGAGCTCATCCACGTTTTTGTGGAGGATGCGGAGGGGAGGGAAGGGGGAATCAAGGAAGAGCTGGAAAAGGGAGGGGTAGCGGTTCGGCACATAAAGGTAGTGCGTCCGCGTTTGGAAGATGCTTTTGCTTTTATCTTAAGCCAGAGAGGAGGCTAAACCGTAAGGGGGCTCCGCCCCTTGGACCCCCGTTTGCCCACCCTCGTAGGCTGAGGGTTCGCCAGAGTTTTGGGCCCCACTCGTGGGCGGGTTGCTAATGTGGGCAACTCGCCCCCTCTTTTAAATTCTTGGGGGCACATCCCCCATGCCCCCTGGGAGGGGGCTGCGCCCCCTCCACCCCCCAATTTCCCACCCCCGTTGGCTTTGGGTTCGCTGGCGTTTTGGGTCCCACTCGTGGCGGGGTTGCTAATGTGGGCAACTCGCCCCCTCTTTTAAATTCTTGGGGGCACATCCCCCAAAACCCCCTGGGAGGGGGCTGCGCCCCCTCCACCCCCCAATTTCCCACCCCCGTTGGCTTTGGGTTCGCTGGCGTTTTGGGTCCCACTCGTGGGCTGACCCGATAACCCCGCCAAATTTTCCCCCTTCCCTCGCAGGGAAGGGGGTCAGGGGGTTAGGTCAGAAAGGCACACCCCCCACAACCCCTCGCCATGGGGGCTTCGCCCCCTGGACCCCCCTGTTTTTGCCCACCCTCGTAGGCTAAGGGTTCGCTGGCGTTCTGGGTCCCACTCGTGGGCGGGTTGCTTATGTGGGCTACTCGCCCCCTATTTTTAGCTTTTGGGGGCACATCCCCCAACCCCCCTGGGAGGGGGCTGCGCCCCCTCCACCCCCCAATTTCCCACCCCCGTTGGCTTAAGGTTCGCCAGCGTTTTGGGCCCCACTCGTGGGCTGACCCGATAACCCTGCCAAATTTTCCCCCTTCCCTCGCAGGGAAAGGGGTCAGGGGGTTAGGTCAGAAAGGCACACCCCCCACACCCCCTGCCATGGGGGCTTCGCCCCCTGGACCCCCGTTTGCCCACCCCCGTTGGCTTTGGGTTCGCTGGCGTTTTGGGCCCCACTCGTGGCGGGGTTGTAGGGGTTGACAGTTCGCTCCCTCTTTGGCAAGCTGCCGATGTGGCTTGATTCCACCCCAGCTTGGAGAAGCCTTAAAAGTCAGGGGGTTATTTCTACAGGCCCCAATAGGATGCGATCACCCTGAGGATGGCCTGCTTCACCCAAGACTTGAAGGCGTTCCATGGTCCTGAGGTCGTATAGGCCTACCTCTATCCAGTAGCGGCCTTCAGGGAGTTCAGAGGGGATGGGTAAGGGGTAATCTTGCCAATATACTTCGCCAGGAATCCAGCGAGAGGTGGGGTAATAGCCTTCACCAAGGAGCTTGTCCATGCCGCTCCGAAGCTTACCCTCGCCGTCTAAAAGGTGGGTGAATGCAACGTAGTTCCGGCTCACAGGTCCGTTGGCTTCCCAGTAAAGGGTAAGGTATATGGTTTCACCCCGGCGGAAAGAGGCACGCTCATCGTGATGGTAGCGAACCCATCCGCTCCCACCAAGGTCGTAACCTAAAAGCTCTAAGTTGTCTTCAAATTGCGCATGAGAGGGATGAGTGATGGGAGGAGTGGGAAAGAAATGGCGCGAATTTTCTAAGGAAAAGAGCAAAAGGGCCGGCCCGCGGTCCACCTTTAAATGAACGGGAAGCCTTTGGGCATAGGTGGTCAGAAGGTCAGCGAAGATGTGGCGGGGGTCAGCCAGCTCCTCCTGCCAGAGGACAAGCCATACTCTTCGGTGGCGGAAGGCCACTTCGTTGAGGAGCATGGCGGCTTCCCAAGAGGTTATGGGTTTATCCACCCTGGGCAGTATCCCAGGAGTGGCCGGATAAAAAGGAAGGCCGGTTCGGTTGTAGTATTCAAAGACGGGGAAGAAGTGCCCACCTACCAGGATTACCCCATCCCCAGGCTGAGCATTACGATTTATGTAATCCACCACCAAGCGGAAGTCGTCACGGGAGAAGGCAGGGTTTAAGTAATAGTTTTGCAGGGAAAGGAGGTTGGCCCAGAGGAAGGCCAGGAAGAAAGGATAGGGTAGGTAGGAGGCTTTGCCTTTCAGAAAATCTACGCCGTTGGAGAAGAGAAGGAGGGCGAGGGGTAGGGTTGGCAAGAGGTAGCGGGGGTGGTACTTGGGATGGTTCAGGGCGAAGGAAAAGAGCAAGAGGGCAAAGGTTGCAAGGGCAAATGCAGGGTAAAGGGCGATGAAGAATCGGTGTTTTTGCTTGCAGAAGTTCGCAAAGGCCGCCACAATGCCCAGCACGATGAAGGCGAGGAAGAGGATTTCCCCAACCCTCGCCCATGGCCCGCTCAAGGTTTCCCCAACAGCGAAAGCTCTGAGCCACTCCCTAAGCGCTTTCCCAAGATTCAAAGTTCCGGGCCAATAGGTGGCATTGAATTTAACCTGGTAGATGAGGCAAGGAATCCAGGGGAGAAAGCCCAGAGCTACCGAGAGGAAAGAGAAAGTGATGGCCCGTTTGGGCCAGGGGAAAAGCCGGCCATCGGCCCGGAGGAGGAGCCTGAAGGAGACATAAGCTGCCTGCGCGGCTAAAGCGAAAGCCGAGAAGAAGTGGGAGTAAAGGGCTGCCAAGGCCGATAGGGAGTAAGCGAGCCAGAAGCGTGGGGCGTTCTCCTTCCATCCCCTCCCAAGGAAGTAGAAAGAAACCAAAATTAAAGCAACCCAGAGCGTATACCCCCTGGCTTCTTGGGCATAACGGACGAAGAATGGGGAAGAGGCAAGTAAGAACATGGCCAGCTGAGCATTCCCAACCCCGAAAATCCTTAGCCCAAGGGGGTAAAGCAAAGCAACGCTTATCACTCCCCAGAAAACGGAGAAGAACCGCACGGAGAACTCACTTCTACCGGCTAACCCAAGCCAGAAGTGAAGGAGGAGGAAGTAGAGAGGAGGGTGGTCAGTTGCACCGGTTTCTCTGAGGATTTCCCTCAGGCCCTTAGAAGCTATGTAAACGCTTATGCCCTCATCGTGCCAGAGGCTTGGGCGGGCCAAGGAAAAAGTCTGGAGGAAGAAAGCCAAGGCAATTATTGCCAAGGTTAGGTTCTTGCCTCTGCCCTTCATTTTACTTCCACAACCTCAAGGGTTAAGCTGTCTTTTCCATTCACCCGAAGCCTTGGCATCCCCGGAGTGGCACCATCATAAAGGCCTATCTCCAAAGCATAAAGGCCTGGCGAGATGTCCGAAGGGATAGCCATAAAGTGCTGGTCCTCCACCACCTCGCCTGTCAGCCACCCTGTGGTTGGCCGCTCCCCACGGGCGGGGACGGAATCGTCCTGGGCGATTAAACGGCCGTCCTTCCCAAGAAGGTGCACGAAGACTGTCCAGGATTTCTCCGTTTCCTTGAGCGCTTTCCAATATAGCTTTACCTCAAGTTCGTCCCCTGGTTTGGCTGGGATAGGCGAAAGGTCAATGCCCAGAAGTTCCGCCACGTCCCCAAAAGTAACCCCCACTTTTAGGGAAGGGGTCGGTGCAGAGAAGTTCCTCTTTACCCCTTTAACCCAGATTTTAGCCAGGGGCCAAGAGGCTTCAGGTAAAAGGAGCAAGATTTTTGCTTCGCCCTCCTCAGCAGATGGAGGTATACGGAGCAAACATTTGCCCAGCACTACGCTCTTCGGTGGCCAAAGGGAGGTGGGGAAATCTTCACCGGCCGGGGGGCAGCGCCTCTCCACCATGGCCCCGGTTGAATCTTCAAAGCCCAAAGAAAGGGTATAATCGTGGGTAGGCTTGTCCTTCGTTTCCCAAAGGAAGGAGAGGGTGAGGGATTCGCCAGGGTAAGCTTGAGGAGGGGAGAGGGAAAAGCCACGCAAGGCAATCTCAGGGGCAAGGGGTATATCTAAAGTTGGGCTTACGGGCAAAGCCTCGCCTGGAACGAAAGCCTTCAGTTCACGGACTTCCACTTCTCCCAAGAAAGCCTGCTTCCCCTGAGGAGCTCCCATCGCATCCAGGACGTCAAGCGCTTGAAGGGATTGGGGGTCGTAAAGGCTTAGAAACAGCCGATATTTTCCGGGCGGAGCGCCGGGAGGAAGCGGAAGCTCAACTTCGCCCGGGATAAACTCGC
>JAPWUT010000168.1 GCA_028275425.1 Anaerolineae bacterium
TCAAGTCTGGCAGGCTACCATCACCCCTTACCGCCACTTCCGAGCCTTTTTCGCTGAAATGATAGAAGCCGGCATCGCCGAGGGAACTTTGAAGCCCGTGGACCCCGATACAGCGGCTAACGCTATCCTCTCGCTGGCCATCGGATTAGTGCTGCAGGCAACGATGGACCCCGAAGGAGCAAATTGGGGTCAAGTCGCAAATGGGAGCATGCAGATGCTTCTGAGAGGAATCCAACAAGGGTCAAATGCGTAGCGGAGGGCATGGCCAACATGGAAACCTTAGCAGTAAAATTGCCACCAATATCCGTTGTAATCCCAGCCTACAATGAGGAAGCATTTATTGGGACAACGGTGGCTTCCATCCTGGATAGCGGGTTCCCTTGCGAGGTCATCGTCGTTGACGATGGTTCAACGGACCGGACTTCTCAGATTTTGGAAGGCTTTGGTGACCGAATTAGGGTAATCCGCCATCCGGTCAACCGAGGCAAAGGCGCCGCAATGGCCTCGGGGGTCCGAGCAGCCGCAGGGGAGATAGTAGTCTTCTGCGATGCCCACCTCCTGGGGTTAAAGCAATACCACTTGCTCTTTCTTGTCCTTCCCTTAATTCAAGGTTCAGCCAGAGTGGTGCTGGGTGTAAACCTCTCCGGAGCTGGGCTTTCTCCTGTCCTTATGCCTGTATTGACAGGGCAGCGAGCCTATTTCCGGTGTGACCTTGAGCCCCTTCTGGACGAAATGGAAGGCCTGGGCTACGGCGTGGAAACTTTTCTCTTCCACCGTTTCCCTCGGCGGCAAACGGCTGTGGTTGTATTACCCGGCCTTATTCATTTGCCTAAGACCTCCTTTTTCCCCGCCCGAGTTGCGATAAAAGGGTACTTGAGGGAATCGGTAGAGATAGCCAAGACATTGGCTTACCTTGGATGGGCTTCCCCTGCCCAACTTAGCCGCTTGAAGCGCAAGCTTGGGGCTTCTAAGAGCCGGTTCACTTTCAGGAACTGAAAACGCTACCGGCAAGGACCTGTCCCGATAAAATTTTGGATGCGCCCACGGGGCTGGCTTTGGACTTTATCCGCGAATCGGGTATACTGGGAACAAATCGGGTTGTAAAAAAACTTCGGGAGGAACAAATGGGCAAAGTTGAGATAAGGCCAGTGAAAACCCACCGTGAACTTGAGCAATTCATCCTATTCCCCTGGAAGATTTACGCCCGCGACCCATACTGGGTCCCGCCACTGATAAGCGAACGCAAGGCCTTCTTTGACCCCGCTCGCAACCCATTCTTCCGGCACGCGGAGGTCCAGCTTTTCCTGGCCCTCAAGGACGGAGAGTTGGCAGGAACAATCTCAGCTCACATAAATTACATCCACAACGATTTCCACCAAGAGAAGGCTGGCTTCTTCGGCTTCTTTGAATCCATTGAGGACTTTGACGTAGCCCAGAAGCTTCTGGACACCGCTTGCCAATGGGTGGCCGAAAGGGGGATGGAAGTTATCCGCGGGCCAATGAATTTCTCCACCAACGAGGAGTGCGGCCTGCTTGTGGAAGGCTTTGATTCCCGCCCCGTGGTCATGATGACCTACAACCCCCGCTATTACGTTGACTTCATTGAGAGGGCTGGTTTCACCAAGGCGATGGACCTCTACGCTTACATCCTCAAAGCCGAGGACTTCAAAAACAATGCCGAAAACCTCCCCGGAAAAGTCTTCAAAGCAGCCGAAGCGGCCCTCGGCCACCCTAAGGTTAAAATCCGAAACCTCAACCTCAAGGACTTTGACCGGGAAGTGGAGAGAGGCTGGAAGGTTTACAACTCGGCCTGGAGCAGAAACTGGGGCTTTGTCCCCTTGACGAAAGAGGAATTTGAGCATATCGCCTACGGCCTCAAGGCTTTCTTAGACCCGGACCTTGTCTTTGTAGCCGAGGTGGATGGGGAGCCTGTTGGCCTTTCAGTCACCTTGCCCGATTTAAATATTCCTTTGCACAAGATGAACGGGAGATTGTTCCCCCTGGGCTGGCTCAAGTTCCTCTGGTACAGGCGCAAAATTGATACTGCCCGCTTCTTCATGATGGGGGTGGTGGAAGGATACCGAACTATGGGGATTGACGCCGTTTTCTATTTGGAGACGGCCAGAGCCCTCTTGCGCAAAGGTTACAAATACTGCGAAGCCTCCTGGATTTTGGAAAACAACACCATGATGAACAGGATAATCCAGCGCCTCGGCGGGCGGGTCTACAAGGTTTACCGCATTTATGAGAAGAGCTTGGCCTAAGCCTCCCTTAATCTTGGCTTGCTACACAATCCTTGCCCTTATCTTCCTCTGGCCTGTGCCTCGGCATTTCCTCACCCACGTCCCTGGCGATGGCGGAGACGACCCCGCCCTCACTTGGAATCTGTGGTGGGTCAAGCATTCGCTCCTGGACCTCCACTCCTCCCCTTTCTATTGCCGGCACATGTTTTATCCCATCGGGGTGAACTTGGCTTTTTACACCCTCACGGTCTTAAACGGCCTGCTTTCCATCCCCCTCCAGTTCACTTTCGGGCTTATCCCTGCCACCAACTTAATCCTCATCTCCTCTTTTGCCCTTTCGGCTTTCGGCGCTTACCTTTTAGCCAAGGGGCTGAAGGTTTCGCGTTCGGAAATAGGCCCTTTCTTGGCCGGCCTCATCTACGGGTTCTCTTCGTGCAAGCTTTTCTATGCTGCCCTGGGGCAGTTCAATATCGCCAGTTCGCAGTGGATACCTTTCTTCGCTCTGGCCCTCTTCAGGCTGGGGAAAAGGGAGAGCTTTAAGTGGGCGGTTGCCGGGGCCTTATTCCTCATCTTCCAAGCCTGGGCCGAGATGACTTTTGCCTCTTTCCTCCTCCTCTTCCTGGCCTTCTACTTAACCTGGGCCCTTGCTTTCCGCCGGCGGGAGCCCAGTCCTCTTTTGCTTCAGGCGGCCTTAATGCTCCTCCTCTTCCTGGCCGGAATCTCGCCACTTCTGGCGGCGATGGTCCCAGACCTATTAGCCGAGGGCGACTTTTTCCTCAAGGGGACAGGTTTCGCCGAAGTCTTCTCAGCCGACCCAGTTGGCCTCTTCCTCCCCACGCGCCTTCACCCCATCTTGGGGAAGGTGGTGGACCGCTTCCCATTCCCTCACGATAAGGGGCAGCATTTATACCCAGGCTTTGCCGTATTGGCTCTTTCCCTGATAGGGCTTCTTGGGAAGAGGGAGGCACGCTTTTGGTTGGCGGGAGCTTTTTTATTCCTCCTCCTTTCCTTCGGGCCTACCCTCCATCTCAACGGTAAGGACACGGGAATACCTCTGCCTTTTGCCATCACCCAGGAAATCCCCTTTTTCAAAGGGAACCGTTACCCCGGCCGGTACAATGTGATGGTGATGCTTTGCCTGGCGGTGGCTGCTTCCCTGGGGGCGGAATCTTTCCTTGAAAGAGCCAAGGCAAAAGCAATCTTAGCCTTTTGGGCCGCACTCATCGCCTTTGAGCACCTTTCAATCCCATTGCCCCTTTCGGACATGCGCATCCCAGAAGCCTACAAGGCCATCGCTTCCGACCCAGAGCCGGGGACAGTTCTGGAAATACCTCTGGCTTGGCGGAACAGCTTCCGCATCACCGGGACCATGCATCCCATCATCATGTTTGAGCAATACTACCAAACTTTTCACCATAGGCCGATTCTGGGGGGGAACACATCGCGCAACCCGGAGTTCAAGTTCCAGTATTTCACCGAAGCCCCAATCCTAAATTCCATTATCGCTTTGGAGAACGGCCACACGCTGTGGCCGGAGGTTATAGAGGAGGACAAAAAGCTTGCCCCTTACTTCCTGCAGTTTTTCGGCATCCGCTACATAGTCCTTCACCCTCGCCAAATTCCTCCCTCGCTTTTGAGCTATTTGGCCGAAGTTTTCGGCCTGGAGATACCGTCAGAGTTGCCCGATGGCCCTGTAGTCTTCAGGGTTGAGGCCCTTGCGCTTCCGGACCGCCTTTCTCTTGCGATGGGGGAGCGCGTGGCGCATCTTAGCCGAGGCGAAGGTTGGGCCCCGGTGCCCACCGGAGAGCATGTCTGGGTCCAAAGGCGTAAAGCTCGCCTCTTCTTACCACTGAAAGCCGGAGCTTATCGGGTGAAAATCAGGGTATTCTCCCCTGGGACCGGGCAAACCATGACGATAGAGGTAGGGAATCGCCCATTGACTTCCTGTGCCCTGAAAGCTGGATGGCAGGAGTGCGAGGCCTTCATCCCTCCGGAGGAAGTAAAGGAAGGGCTCAATGAACTCACCCTGCGCTTTTCCCGCCTCTTCCCTCCCCCTG
>JAPWUT010000169.1 GCA_028275425.1 Anaerolineae bacterium
CGCAGTTGGCATTGTAAAGTGAGCATAGCCATTCATCCTGCCAGTAGGCCTCTAATTTTACAACCAATCCACTGAGTCAGCAACACTTGAGAGGAGGACTACCAAAACCGCCGCCAGGCGCTTGAGCTCTTCCAGGCTCACCCTTTCCCTTTCGGTGTGGGCCTCCGAAAGCTTCCCAGCCCCGAGGACAATGGCTTCAATCCCCTTGTGGTACAGAGGCTCCGCATCGGTCCAGCTGGGCATGCCTGTAAGTGTCACCCTCTGGCCCAAGGCTTGGAGGAAAGCCCTTTCGGCCAACTTCACTACCTCGGCTTGAGGCGAAATCTCAAAAGGTGGGTCAAAGTCCAGGACTTTGAGGCGGCCGTAATCGGCTATCGCTCTCTCTATCTCCGTTATGGCCTTCTCCGGGGTGAAGGGCGGGAAGAGCTGAACTTCAAGCCGAATTGTAGCCTCATCGGGGATGACGTAGAGCTCAGGGTCGCCCCCTTTTATCCAGTAGGGTATCACGTGAGGCCACTCTAAGATTGGGTGCCTGGTCCGCATGAAGTTTAATCCCCAGATTCGGGTTATGGCCTCAAGGGCCATGATTATGGCATTATCTCCTTCCCTTGGACAAGCGCCGTGGGCCTTCCGACCTTTGATGCTTAGCTCCAAATCCAAAGAGCCGGCCTGCGCTATTGCTACTTTAAGCTCCGTTGGCTCCAGCACTACCGCCATCTTGACCCAAGGGGGGAGATGGAGGTTTTTGCTGCCTTCCCCTCTGCCTTCTTCATCCACAGTGAAAGCCAGGGTCGCGGGGGAGCGATTCTCTTCCAAGACGCTGAGCAGGGCAGCTATCTGGCCCTTAGCATCGGCCACACCGGGGCCGTAGAAGAAGCCCCCCTCTTCCCGAAGGGAATACTCCTTAGCCGGCAGGGTATCGGAGTGGGTAGCGATTAAGAGCGGGCTTTGGCCACGCCAGGCCACAAGGTTCGGCCGGGAAGGCGCTACCTCCCGGAGTTCGGTCTCAAAGCCAAGCCGGCGGAGGTTCTCCTCAAGGAAAAGCTGGAGGTCCTTCTCTTGACCGGTAGGGCTTGGTATCTCAACCAAAGCTTTAAGCCAATTTTTCAATTTCTCCTCCATGGCGAATCCAAGATAGGGTCAGCATGAAAACTACGGCCAGGTCGGGCAGGAAGAAGGATTGGTCCACAAGGCCGTGGGCGATGGTCTCCACCATAGCGCCCATGAAGCCCAAGGTGAAAGCCTTTTTCTCCCCTTCACCCATGCTCCGATACTGCTTGAACCCGGCCTTGAAGAATTCCCAAACAATCCACCCCAGGATTAAAGGCCCTCCTATGCCCAGCCTCGTCCACCAATCCAAGAGGATATTGTGGGGGTGAGAAAGGTTGAATTCTTGCCAAGCTTCCGGAAGGACGTAGCGGGTCCGGTACTGGTAGAGGAAGTTATCAAGGCCTACCCCAAGGATGGGGCTGTCTCTGAGCATGCTCAGGGAAGCTTGCCAAAGCTTCAGCCGGAAGAACCCCGTACCCCTCTCCAAATCCAAGAGGGATGAGAAGCGAGCAGTCCAAAGCCAAGGCAGAATGGCCAAAGCGAGAAAGATGGCGAAGATGGCAGCAATCGCAACAGCCTTACGGCCTCGGAGGAAGAGGATGAAAAGGACTGCGGCCGGGACGCCGAGGAAAAGGGCCCCACGGGAGAAGGTGAGGTAGAGGGCTCCCAGGATGAAAGCCCCAGCCACCGCATAAAGCCACTTCCTCGGTGCGCTCCCCGCAATCGCTACCGCTAAGGTGATGGGGACCAATCTACCCAGGAAGAGGGCGAGGTTGTTGGGGGACCCGTAGAAAGCCCTGACCCTCCTCACCCCTTCCGCAGTGATGACATCGCCGAAGAAGAATTGGCTAATCCCCACAAGTGAGACCAGGAAGGCGCTGGCCACTAAAGCATCGGCCAGGAGGGTGAGAGTGCGGGGCTTTTCCCTTTGGACCAAGAGGATGAGAGCGTAGAAGAGGGCCGGTTCAGCCAAAACCCGGCGGAATTCGTAAGAGGCGACCCCGAAATTTTCGGCCCAGGTCAGGGATAAAGCCCCAAGGGCGACTAAGGCCACTACCGCCCAATCCAGCCGGCTGAGGCGAATGCTGAGAGCTCTCCGGAAGCGGATTACTACGCCTAAGGTGGCCAAGGCTAAAGCAAGCTCTTGAGGGAAGAAGCTTTTCACCACCAAATTTTTGGGCAGCAGGAAGAATGGAGTAACAAAGGCGAAGGTCGCTAAGCCGGCTTCAGGCCAAAGGTAGAAAGCAAGGAGCCAAAGAGGGAGGGCAAGGAGCGATACCAAAGGGGGCGATAGGAACCAAAGGATGGCCAGAACTAAAAAGACCGGAAGAGGGATTTGGACCCGAACGAGGGGCGAGAGCGAGTCAAGGAGGCCTAAGACAAAGGGGACAGAAAGGCCAATCAGGTACAAGGCCAAAATGCTTATGATTGGTAGGACTTGTGGCCTCTCCTCCCCTCTCACTCTGAACCCAACTATAGCCCAATGGCCCCAACCCCCATCGGGGGCGATTTCTACCTCGTGGGTTCCAAAAGGCAACTTTCGGGCCACGGAAACGGTGACGGTCTGGTAAAGGGGGTCATAGAGGACGACGTAACTTCTCCCGGCGGAGTCTTTGGGCAGAACGTTGGAAGGCTTACCGTCAACTTTCACGAAGAGGAAGGCTTTGTATTCCCCCCTGCGCACCAGGATGTCAAGGCCGGTCCCGCTGAAGGAAAGCTTGAGGGAAACATCGCCCTGAGCTCCGTGAGGGATATCGGCTCCGTAAGGGGATATGCGCCATGCCCCCTGGTATTGGATGGCCGGATGATTGGGGCGATAGGAGCCTGGAGGGAGGATACGGACCTCCTTATCCAAACCGGCCACGGCTTTGTAGACTGGACGGGTGGTCCAGTCTTGCCAGACGAAGGCAAAACCCCAGTGAGGGTCATCGGGAGGGTAATTGGGGCGGAAGTGGGTGAGAAATATCGGCCAGCCCCATCTCTCCTCTGCCCAGCGGATGGCTTCCATGGTCCATTGGGCCTGCTCTTCTTCGGCAACAGAGCCCCAGATGGATTTTCCACCTCGCCATCCGGAAGGGAGGGCATTCCATCCCACTTCCACAATCCAAATCGGCTTATCTGAGGCCAAGCTGGCCCAAAGTTCCGGCCGCCGGAAATTGAGCTTGCCTGAGGAAGGGGGGTCGGAAGGAGGGTAATCAAAGCCGAAAGCCTTGAAGGCTACAACGTCAAAGAAATCCCGCGCTCCGGAGGCCAGCATCTTGCGGAGGAAATCGCCCTCGTTGAGGTTAAGGGGGCCTTTCTCCAAAGTAGGGGCGAACCCGCCCGCCACAATGATGGCATCGGGGTCAACGCTTTTTATCCGGATGTACCCTTCGCGCAGCAAAGCCGCATAGCCCTTCGGGTCAACCCACCTCTCACCCCAGTGGGGGTAGATGTTTGGTTCATCCCAAATCTGGTAAGCGTCTATTGCGAAGCCGTAGCGGCGAGCGAAAGCTTCGGCGAAATCACCGAAGTAGGAGACTTCAACCGGAGGGGCTGTGGAGCAGGAAGAATCTTCAGGGCGACGGGCCCAATCGGGCGAAGTGTCTAACACTGCCAAGATGTGGAACCCCCGGCCGGCGAGGGCTTCCACAATCCTATCCCAATCCCCCCAAGCGAATTTTCCCTTTGCCGGCTCCACCTTCTCCCAGGGGAAACGCAGCCTAACCCACCGAAAGCCGGCCTGAGCCAGAAACTCCAAAGCCTTCCCCAATTCCTCATCGGTTAACCCTTCCAAGTCCACATTTATGCCCGGCGAAGTCATGTAAACGGCAGGAGGGAGAGGGAAGGGCTTGGTGGAAACAGGTTTAGGCTTGAGGAGAAGAGCAAGAATCAGGGCGAAAGTGAAAGTTAAAGCTAAAGCGTAGATAGCGTAGGCTTTACCCCGCAACTTACCCCCTTAGTGAGTGTATTCGGAACCGACTGTCCGGCTCCTGAAGCGCTCCAAGGATTTTCTCAGCTCCTCTTCTGGCATAGGGATGTACCCCACTTCTTTAACCAGTTTCTGGGCATTTTGGGGGTTTAGGTAAAATTCAACGAAAGCTTGGACTTCTGGACGCTCGGCGGAAGATTTTTTCACGTAAATGAAGAGGGGGCGTGAGAGGGGCTTGTAAATCCCTTTGATGATGGTTTCATAGGAAGGGAGGACCGGGCCTTCCCCGGCGTCTATGGGGACAAGCTTGAGCTTATCGGCATTCTCCTTGTAGTAAG
>JAPWUT010000170.1 GCA_028275425.1 Anaerolineae bacterium
AAGGTAGATGTTTTGCCCTATGTGGCCCCCTTCCAGAAGTACGTATCGGTAGGCCCTCTCCCGGTACTTCCACCGAGTCCTCTGAAATACAGCAGTAAGGATAAGGGTCAAGGCTGCCGCCCCTGGCATCTCTTGCCCCAGGCAGTATTGGACCATTTCTGGCCCAAATTCCCCCTCTTTGAGAAGCTCAAGGGCATGGAGGCGAACATTGTAATGGTAAACTCCCGGCTTAAGCCCCTCCACCCTATTCACTACGGGGTAAATCTCAATTGGGTAAAGCGCCCCGGCCGATGGAGCGGTCCTGAAGCCTATGCCATATTGCCAGAGAGTTATCCCGTCGGCCAAATAGAGGAGCAGGGAAAGCTCCTCCAGGGATAAAGGGGCTTGGGAATAATCCCTGATTGAGCGCCTCCTCTGCAGAGCCTCCTCCAAGCTCATTTTCCCCACGGGCTTGGGTTTCGGCAAGGTTATGGTAAGAGCCTGGGGGTATTCCTTGAAAGGTGGAGGAGGCCCTCCCCACTGGACGAGGTAGCCTACCAGGCTTGGGAAGCCGGGCTTACTCCACTGGTGGTAAAATTCGCCGACATCAGTGTAGGGGCCGAGCTCGGGGGTTCTTCGGGGCCAAAGCCGGCCAAGGATAAATCCCCCAATTGCTGCAGCCGAAGCGGCTAAGAAAGCCCGGCGAGAGAGCCTTTCCGAAGGAGCTGTTGGCCGAGGCTTCGGGAAACCTAAGGATAAGCTTCGGAAGTAGGAGAGGAGAGCTTTCCGGTTGAGCCAGACGTGGACGGCAGCGATGATGCTTACAATCAGGCCTCCGTACCGGTGGTACACCGAACGGTTCAAGTCCAAAGCGTCAGCCCAGAGGCCAGTGATGAAGAGGTAAAGTCCACCCAAAAGGAGAAAAAAACTGACTGCTGCTCGCATCGCGCTGGCTTAAGCTTTTGGTCAGCGGTCGCCTTTGCCGACTTCCAGTCTTCTCCGCTTCACGGCAATGGATAATACTGCTCCACAGACGCGGAGGTGCAACGGTCAATGTCTTCGTCAGCTACAAAGTTCATTCAGATTCCTCGGCTAAGGGGTAAACCACATCGGCGCGCAGAGCCTCTTTGGCAAAAGCCAATGCAGCTAAGATGGCCTCGCGGGTCAGTTGTGGGTGAGCCTCAAGTATCTGCTCTATCGTTTCACCCGCTGCCAGTTTTTCCAGGATAAGCTCAACGGTAATGCGTGTCCCGGCAATGACGGGCTTTCCCATCATCACCTTCGGATTTGATACAATCCATTGCTTTTGCATATCCTACCTCCACCTCCCTTAAGAGCTTTACATCATCTCACGCAATGCGGCCAATGTCTCATCCCAACGGAAGCTCCGCTCCTCTTCCCTCTCAATTTGCCTCAGAATTAACTGCTCTACCAGACGCGGGTAATTAGGTTGAAAGACCACGAAGCCATTTGGCAGCCTCCGCTGCAATGTTTCAGCCAGGAACAAGCGGATAGCATGCCAAGCCTTGGCTTCCGACGTCCTTGCTCGCTCTATACTCATGCGAATTTCCTCAGGCAAGGCAATTGTATAAAGCACTTCCACCACCCAGTGTGCATACTTATAACGTCGTGCAAACCGCCTACCCTCACGGGCCTCTGGCCTATAGGTTTCCTTTTTAACTTGCAAAGCCACTGTTACTTGCCTGTGACGGACAAGGCCGTCAATACCTCTCATATCTAACTCAGCAGATGCCTCAAAAGGGAGAGAACAGTGCGCCCGCCACAAGTAGCCGAAGTGAAACTGGGTTAACACAGAAACCAGTGTGCGATACAGGCGAGCCTTGAGGCCTAAGAAGACAAACTCGTAAGAACAACCCCAAAAGTATTTGCGGATGAACGTGTCCAAGGGTGCTAAGTGGCTATTCCACCAATCTTCAAAAAATGCCTCATAGTCCGGGAACTGAGCTGGTCCTTCTACCCAGAAGGCTTTGTAAATATCAGGCAGCGGATTCAACTCCGGAGGCAAATCTTGCTCAACTGTTTTAACCGGCATCAGCTCTTGACGGTATCGGTCCAATGGGATTGATTCCAAAAATCGTTCAAACGCCAACAAAGTTTGAGTTTCTTTATCCACCTTCTCCCTCCCACAAACGAAGCTGCCGGGCACGGAATTTAATAGGCACCAATTTCGACGGAACCGGCACTAAGCGGAGTTGGGTCATCGTAAGATGTGGTACTAAGTCACGGTATAGGGTGCGGACATACCACTGGATAGGTTCGCTATCAAGGTGCTGAACCAGCTGCCTTTCATCCAGGCCTGGTATTTTCGGCACCAGGTGGAATTCTTCCCGCCAAGGGTAGCATCGCTCATCTAAAGCGGCCACTACGCGTGCGCCCTTGGTGTGACCGACGACAATGTGAGGAAAAGCATAGAAAAAGCGTAGTGACGGCGCCTCCTCCCGCGGCATCCACAGGCCAGAGTAACATGTCTCATAATCAATCCAACCAGGCTTTAGGTTGCGGCCAGTCAAAATCGGCACTAAGCCCTCTTTGGGCTCTCTGACAACCGAAGGATGGCGGCGGATTTCCGGGCTACGGGCGGCGAAATAAATTTCCATAAGCTCTCCAAGTGGAATTCCTTCACGCTCAAAAGCAAGGGCCTCAGGCGTCTCAAACCGTATGAGTTCTCCCCGATACACTTCCTTCCTGATAACCGGCTCTTTGCTTCCCTGGTCGTAAAGATTTAACCCCTCTTTCCCCCTCTCCAGAACCAGGATAACGGCGACGACGTTTCGGTCCCGGAAGGGGCGGCCTACATAGTAAACATCAATGTGCCCTTCGCGGGAAAGGAACTTCCTAAGCCGCGCAAAATCGTCCAAAAGCATCCAGCTCGCCGGAACAACGAAAACAAGTTTACCGTCGGGGCGGAGCAGGCGTACGGCGTGTTCTATGAAGGCCCCGTAGATGTTAAACTTGCCCCGCCAGGTCTGGAAGCGCTGCTTGTATATGTGCTTCCGCTCTTTCAGGATATGAATGGGATAATGAGAAGCCTCGCCAATAATCCCGTAGGGGGGATTGCCTATTACGATATCAAAGAGCTCAGAAGGTTGCCAGAGGAGGAAATCCGCTTCCAGAATCGTGGCCGAAGGTAGGAGCTTCCGAGCTTCGGCCACCGCCTCCGGGTCTATGTCTACCCCCACCAGCTCGTGATGGGAGCCATACCGCTGGGCAAAAGCCTGAAGGAAAGGGGCATCGCCACAGGCCGGCTCCAATACCCGCACACGAGCGCGCTGCGGTGTGGCCAAGGAAACCATGAAATCCACCAGCTCTGGGGGCGTAGTCACAGCCCCTAATGCCTTACGCCGCTCCGCCTCGCTCATGTGAACTTGCAAGGCCTTTTTCAACCTTAGCTCACCTCCTGGCTTGCGGGGGGTTGGACTCGGTAGAGGGTGAAGGCGGCCAGGATTAGGAGGGCGCCGTACAGGGCGTAGATTACGAGCCACCCAAGCCCAGGCTTTGCCAAGTTGAAGAAGTCAGCCATAGGGCCACCTATGCCTGCCCCTACTATCCCCGCACCGGCTCCGGCTAAGTTGGAGATGCCCAGGAAAAGCCCTGCTTTATCCGGGGGCACGATATCGGTCCCCAGGGCCCAGTTGGTAGCCATGAATATCCCAGCCCCTATGCCTATTATGCATCCGCTTACCATAACCATGGGGACGTTGGGGGAGAAAAGCAGGAGGAAGGTCCCTAATGCACTTATCAGGCAAGAAGCTAACACAAGCTTGAACCTTCCCATCCTATCCGATAACCACCCACTTACCAGCGCTGAAGGCAGGAGGAAGATGGCTACAACGGCCATAAGGATGGCCGTGAGGGTGGCTGGGTTCTTGACTTTGAGGACATCGGCCAAGAAGTACTGGGCGAAACCCTGGATGGAGCCAAGTGCCGCCAAGAATAGGAGGCGGTTTATCACCCACCAGATGAAGCCGGAGTGGAAGAGGGCCTCCCGCCCCAGGCCAACCCTTGCCGCAAAGTAGACGCCGATGATTATGGAGCCAGCCATGGCTAAAAGCCCGGCCAACCCTACGATAAGGATGCCAAGGCCAACTGCCCCTGTTTTACCTCCAACCCACCCCACAAGCCGCTGGGAGATTTGAGTTATCGTTACGAAGATAACGGTCAGGGCTACGAGCCTGAGGAGGGGCTCAGCCAAGGGTTCGGTTGGCCTTTCCCGAAGGGGCTCTTCTTGCACAAAGGCCACGGTTATAGCCATGGTCACCGCGAAGGAGAACATTATGAAGCCTATGGCGC
>JAPWUT010000013.1 GCA_028275425.1 Anaerolineae bacterium
AACTGCCAAATAAATCCGAATTCGTTCCCCTTTCTCATTTACAGCCCAGCCCGATGGCATTTTCCCATCTTCCAGGCGAACAATTAGACAAGAGATGTCTTGATCCCGCCATTCAAAAGTGAACTCGATCGCCAGATTCTTGCCCATAAACCAGACTTTGTCTACATACGAAGAAAAGTCTGAATAAGGTCCTGAGAAGCCGTGCTGTTCCACCAGGAAGGCGAATTCCGACCGAACAGTCTCCAGGAAAAACTGGGAAAGCGAAACGCTCATCGCTCACCTCCTCAGTTAAAATCTATGCCCGGAACTCCTCCACGCCACTTCCCAAAACGCCGAAAGATTTTCTGATATTTTTCATATCCCTTCAACTCCATCCGCTCCATGTTATAAACCCAGGACCATGGAACTTCTCCCTCCTTCCAGCGTTGCACCCGCCGACTGAAATCTGGACCGATATCCACAATGAGACGACCTTCTTCCCACATTTGCCGAATCCAGATTCGGTTTTTCTCGAAAGTCCATTCGCCCTTTGGGATGAAATCCTCAATAGTCTTACCGCCGATTTGCTGGGCGTACCTTCGTACGCGCTCCATATTCTCTCCGATGACGATGGGCGGCTTCCGGATGGCTGCAGACGCGACTTCCTCCACAGCCTGTCGTGTGGCTTGTTCTCCGATCTCCCGGCCTGCCTTCAAGATCCCTTTCCGGGCCAGGTCATCGAGGGGCAGGGCGACCGGGAGCAGGTCATCGGGCTCGGCGGCCTCGGTGGCGGCGATGAGGGCCAGGTTGGCAGCGGCTTCGGCCCTGGCTGCCTCCGGGGCGTTGGGATCGTTCAGCACCCGCAGGCTCTGGTAGGCATCCCATGCCGTCCAGCCGTAGTCGATGACCTTGAGGGCGATGATCGCCCCGGCCACCAGGAGGGGAACGACCGGGAGATGCCCACCCCCATCGACGTAGCGCAAAGGGTTGTTGTAAACATACGTATACCGATTAAGCGCTTGCGGGTTCCCCGGCTCGGGCACAATGGGGTCGGGCTGCAGGAAGCGGCCCAGGGTGGGGTCATAGAACCGCGCCCGGTAATCATACAGGCCCAGGCTTGCTTCCCACCGCTGGCCGGTGAAGTGGCGGTCCGTGACCCAAACCCCGCCTTCCCACCGAATAGCTCCATACGGAAGATACCGCGTGGCCCCCGCGACATTCCCTCCCTGCGCCAGCACGGTGACGCTGCCCAGATGGTCCCCCACCGTGGCGTAGACCGCGCTCCCCTCCCGCACCGCCACCGTCTCGCCGCCCAGCCGGTAGACCTTCCGCACCACCCCGCCCCGGACCTCGTAGCCGTCGTCCACCACCACCGTGCGGACTCCCCCCACCTCCCGCACGACCCGGTTCCCCTCGGGGTCATACCGGAAGGAAGCCACCCGCTCGGCGCCCCGCCAGACCTCCGTCAGGCGGTTCTCAGGATCGTAAACATACCGCCACTCGGCACCGCCCACGGTGCGGGTGAGGACGTTCCCGTTCCCATCATACCCCAGCACCGTGCCATCGCTGGCCGAAACCAGCCGCCAGGAGCGGCCCGTATCGCTTCTGACCCAGGCAGCATGCCAAACCCTTTAGAGCTGGCAACGTATCGTTCATTCCAATTTACGAAGAGTGCATATTCCAGCAAACCGAAAATCTCCAGGTCTCCCGAACATGGAGGAAATTTGCTTTTTCCATTTGAAAGCAAGATAAGCTCCCCCTGGGAGCCAGAAGCGCCTCCCATCATCCGCCTCAAACCAGAAGACCCAAGGCTTCCAAATTAGCGGTGGGGATACCCAACCATAAAGGATTTCGAATTCCTCGTAAGGCTCACTGATGACAAATTCCGCTCGGATGCGTTTCATCTCTTCTCCCTGTTTACTCAAGACGACGGAGGCGTAAAACTCGAACTCGCACGGGATCCCATGTCCGGTATTGAATTCCCCATCCCTCACGGAAGCCAGTTGTATACCATTTTGGAGCGATTCGCTCAGGTCCGATTACGGAGGGAGAATTCAGGATTTCAAAGTCTACCGCGTAATCAGGGATATGCTTAAGAGATAACCGATGGGCTGCTCGAGAGCAGGAGACATAGTGATCAATGGTGAAGTAAGTTTCTCCGGGCCTTCCGCCGCGGAGGAGGCCAGTTTGCTGGATGGCGGCAATCTCCCCCTCCCCCACATAGCGGGTGTAATACCCCGGGAAGCGAGCCGCCATCACCGCCCGATCCACCACCCCTCCCGCAAAAGCTATTCCACCCCCTAAAGCCGCCTCCAACAGGATATCCTCCGGTTTCCCTAACCCCTCTCCCACTGGCCTCCCCTCCAACACGTTCGCCGTTGCCCGTTCCACCTGCCCGGATAGCGCCCCGCTTAAGGCCCCTGAAAGGGCCATATTCCCCAGGCCGATCCCCGTAGCCCCCGTCGCTGCCGCGAACAAGGCACTGGCGCCATAGAAGGTGGCCCCACCCACAGCTCCGGCGAGGGCGCTGGCACCGATAGAGGCCAAATTGACGTGGGTAAAGGCCTGGACGGTGAGGCCGTTCTGGCTGATGTTGGCAGCCACCTGCACCCCGTAGTTGATCAGCGCTCCGGTGGCTGCGCCAATACCCATCATCACCAAGATGACCGGAACGTGGCCACTGGGGTCGGTGTACCTCAGCGGGTTGTTGTAAACGTAGGCGTAGCGGTTCAGCGCCTGCGGGTTCCCCGGCTCGGGCACGATGGGATCCGGCTGCAGGAAACGGCCCAACGTGGGATCATAAAAGCGCGCCCAGTAGTCATACAGCCCGAGGGACGCCTCCCACCGCTGGCCGGTATAGAGGCGGTCGGTGGGCCAAACCCCGGTCTCAAACCGAATCGTCCCATACGGCAGATAGCGCGTGGCCCCTGCGATACTCCCGCCCTGGGCCAGCACCGTGACGCTGCCCAGATGGTCCCCCACCGTGGCGTAGACCGCGCTCCCCTCCCGCACCGCCACCGTCTCGCCGCTCAGCCGGTAGAACTTCCGCACTACCCCGCCCCGGACTTCGTAGCCGTCGTCCACGGCCACGGTGCGGAGGCCTGCCCATCGCCGTGGAACAGGAATGCTTCAATTGTTAAGGTGCTCCCCTAAAATGAGTCTTGCCAGGCCCTATGAATCCCTCCTCACTTCCACCCACTCAAAATGCGGATTGTCCCGCCCGGCAAACTCCGCCAGCGCCTGGTCCAGTTCGTCGGGGATCTGGTTGAATTCCAGGCGCACCTTTTTCCCCCCGGCCTGTTTCACCTCCTCCACGGCCGCCTGCCGGATGGCCTCCACCGCCATCTGCCGTTGCTCCGGTGTCAGGGCTTCCCAGGGGATAGAAATATGCTTGACCCGTGTGCCGTCGTCCAGCACCAGGGTCACCCCCAGGATCTGCTTCAGGTAGGCGGCCAGCTCGGCATCCGAGACCGGAGGCCTGGCCTGTGTCCGTCGGGCGGTCAGCCCCGGGATGACAAAAGGGGCCTTACAGGTGACCTGGAGGCCGTGCTGGCGGAAGTAATGTTGGACCTCCTGCCGCAAACGCTGGGCCTCTTCCTCGCTGGAGGCCACGAAGGTGGGCGAGAGCTGGTGGAAGACACCCCCGTCAGGAAGGAGTTCGGTTTTGTAGCCAGGGATGTTCAGCAGAAGGTCCTGGCCATATTTTTCCACGTAGGCCGGGCTGAAGAAGTTGGCCCAGGAGATGTGCTGGAGGCGGAGGCGGGAGACCGCCCTTGTATCCCACTCGCCCCAGTTTCCTTCCACCTCGCCGTAGGTGGGGCGGGCCAGGGGATACAGCGCCCGGGCGATGGCCAGCAACCGCTGGGCGAAGGGTTCCACCAGAGACCGCTCATCCTTAAACTGGAAATCCAGAAGTCCCCCGATCTCCAGCTTGTTACCACCTCCCTGCTTCTCTGTATATTCCTGAAAATCGAAACGGGCCTTCAGTTCCCCCCAATCCTCGAAAGAGATGACATGGCCGATACTGGATTTGAAGTATTCTTCTTCTTCTCGTTGTTGGCGGAAAACTTCTTCCCATTGATTTTCGGTGAGGGGCTCCAAGGTGTAGTGAGCCAGCAGGAGGATGCCGTGAGCCTGAAGCACGCGAGCCCAGGCGACGACATCTTCGACCGCCGTGGCGGCGCAGTTCCAGAAGCAGAGATCCACCCGGATGTGACGCATCTCACGGCCCTCCCAGTGGAATGATCTGAATCTGCTCCCGGGTCAGAGGGATTCCCGCCTTTTGAGCCTCTTTCAGCAATCTCTTGATAAAGGCCTCGGTGATGGGGTCGGTTTTCGTCTGCACAAACTCCAGGATCACCGATCGCCCAGTGCGCTGATATGTTTGCACTTGCTTAAGAAGCTCTGGGATGTGCGTGTTTGCGTAGCTCTGTCGCCAATACTTGATCTCCACCATCTCGCCGGTGACGAGGATGAGGTCGACGCGGCCGGACTCGATCACTGCTTCCACGGCCTGGAGCTTGCCGGCTTTGAAGTATTCCTCAGCCCGTGCCAGCTCCGCGGCCAGGCCGCGCCGGAGCTGGGCAGGCACCCGCTCGTTTTCCACCAGTTTCGCCAGCCGCTCCACCCCGCGGATCACCTCCGGGCTGGCCCCGGCGAAACGCTCCAGCCGGGCGGCGATGCGAGCCAGGCGGGCAGCCTCATCGGCGTGGGCAGCGGCCCGGGCGGCCCGGCTGCCGTGGACGACCGCGCCCACGCCTCCTGGCACCAGGGGCAGCGCGGCAGCGGCGATATCCGCCGCCAGGGCGCCCCAGTTCCAGAGATTGCGGGGGTCCTTGCGGATTTCGTAGAGGTCCCACGCGATGCTGGCGATGTCCCAGAGGGTCTCCAGCCAGTGCCCGCTGGGATCGGTGTATTTCAGCGGGTTGTTGTAGACATACGCATACCGGTTGAGCGCCCAGGGATCCCCCGGCTCGGGCACAATGGGGTCGGGCTGCAGGAAGCGGCCCAGCGTGGGATCATAAAAGCGCGCCCGGTAGTCATACAGCCCCAGCGCCCCCTCCCACCGCTGGCCGGTGAAGCGGCGGTCGGTGAGGAAGAGGCCGGTCTCCCACCGGATGGCGCCATAGGGGAGATAGCGCGTGGCCCCTGCGATACTCCCGCCCTGGGCCAGCGCCGTGACGCTCCCCAGGTGATCCCCCACCACCGCGTAGACGGCGCTTCCCTCTCGCACGGCCACCGTCTCGCCGCCCAACCAGTAGACCTTCCGCACCACCCCGCCCCGGACCTCGTAGCCCTCATCCACGACCACCGTGCGGAGGCCCCCCACCTCCCGCACGACCCGGTTCCCTTCGGGGTCATACCGGAAGGAAGCCACCCGCTCGGCGCCCCGCCAGGCCTCCACCAGGCGGTTCTCAGGATCGTAAACATACCGCCACTCGGCACCGCCCACGGTGCGGGTGAGGACGTTCCCGTTCCCATCATACCCCAGCGTCGTCCCATCGCTCACCGAGACCAGCCGCCAGGAGCGCCCGCGGTCGCTTCCGGCCCAGGCCGCATGCCAGGCCTCGTCCAGACAGCGGATGCCAGACCCCCGCATCACCAGAGGCAGATACACCCGATAGGACCCCGGCGGGACGGCCGACGGCGTGGGATCCCCATAGTCGTAAGTCCACGAGGCTCCTCCCTCCGTCCGCCATAGCCACCGCCCCCCTTCATCCAGGGTCCAGGTCCCGCTCACTGGCCCGCTCATCCCGACCAGGCGGTCCAGCTCATCGTAGGCAAAGGCCCAGACCTCCGAGCGCACTGTGTCCGTGATCCGCCGGACGTTGCCGGCCAGGTCGTAGGCGTAGCCCAGGTCCAGCCCCGGCCCCTGGATCCGGACCACCCGCAGGGTGCGGGGGTCGTAGGCCCGCTGGAGGAGGCTGCCCCCGAACAGGGTGAGGGTCGTGAGCTGGCCCGCCGCGTTGTAAGCCGCGTTCCCGGCATAGGCGCTCCATCCGCTCAGGGCCGTGGGCCAGCCGTGAGGACCATAGGCCACCGTGAGGACCTCGCCATCCGGATCCACCCGCTGCGCCAGGCGGTCCATTGCGTCGTAGGCGAAGCGCTGGAGGTAGGTCTGGCCGTCCACGGTCAGGGTGGCGGTGGTGACGCGGCCCCGAGCGTCGTAGGCCCAGGTCCGCTGGATCCCCTCGGCGGTCCAGGCCCGGGTCTTGCGCCCCACCGCGGCCCCATACCCGGGCTCATCGTAAGCGAAGCCCACGGCATACCCGGAAGGCCCCGGGTCCGGGGGCGGATTGTAAGATGCGCCGTCGGCCACATTCGGGGTGTAGGTCTTGCCTTTGAGGCGGTTGAGGGGATCGTAGTAGAAGTTCACCGCCCAGCCCCGCCCGTCCACCTGGGCGATGAGGTTGCCGGCCGCATCATAGCGGTAGAACCAGGTCCCCATGGCCGGGTCGTCCAGCCGCGTCTTGCGGCCCAACGGGTCGTAAGCGACGCGGATCCGGTTCCCCAGGGGATCCCGGACATCGGTGAGGCGGTCCAGGGCATTGTAGCGGTAGCGGGCCACCGCCAGGGGCTCGGCGGCAAGGGTCGGAGCGGAGAAAGTGCCCTGGAAGGCGTAGACTTCGGCCAGGCGGCCCAGGCCGTCGGCGCACCGCAGGGCCTGATGGCCGTTGGGATCCAGGGCCAGCACCCCGCCATCGGCATAGGCGTAGCGGGTGACGCTCCCATCGGGGGCGGTGACCGTGAAGGGACGGCCCAACGCGTCATACGTGGTGCGCACCCGGGGGGCGTTGGGGTCTGGATCCCGATAAGGGGTGACCACTTTCCCGTCCGGGGTGGTGGCGTAGGTGTATTGAGGGACGAAATACGGCAGGCTCTCCTCGGCGGCCCGGCCCAGGGCGTCGTAGCGGGTATACTGGACGATCTCCTGGCCCCCTCCCGAGCAGGTCCATCCCGGGCCAGGGGTCTGGCGCTCCACCCGCCGGCCCAGGCCGTCGTAGTAAAGCCGCTCCCAGAAGGCCAGCCCGCCTGAGCACCAGGTCAGGCCCGGCGTTCCCCGAATCAGGTGGGTGATGAGTAGAGGCCAGCGGTTCGTGAAGGGACGGTCCACCCCGTCATAGTACAGCCACTCCTCGGTAGGGGAATCCCACGTATCCCCCGGCCGCACCACCGTCCGCAGCCGCCCGAAGGGGTCGTAGGTGTAGGCGGTGGCGGCGCCGTTGGGGTCCATCACCCGCTTCAAGGAGCCCACTGGCCCCCGGCCGGCGCCCGGGTCGCTCTCGTTCACCCCGTAGTGTTCATAGCGGGTGATGTGCCCCAGGGGGTTGCGCTCCCACACCCGGTAGACGCCGCTCGGATCATAGCCGAACGTCGTGGTAAAGCCCCGGGCGTCGGTGAGGACGGTGGGGTTGCCATAGACGTCGTAGGCGGCCTGCTCCGTCACCCAGCCCCAGCCTTCCTTGCCCCGATCCACCCGGGTGAGGAGGCCTTTCGTGGGTGGGGTGGTGAAGGAGGCGGCGCCGTCGTAGAAGAAGCGGGTTTCGGTCTGCAGGGCCGCCCCGCCGGTATCCTCGGAGATCCCCTCGTAGACCCGCTCCCAGGCGACTTTGTCCAGGATCCAGGCCGAGGTGTTGTAGGCATATCCCCGGTGCGTAGTGCGCTCGTCCCCGGCCACATCCAGGAAGCCGTGCTCGAAGACCGCCGTGACGTTCCCGTAGGGATCGTAGCGCCATTCGGTGCGTGTAGTGCGTCCATCGGACGTGACGTCCTGGCGCTGGAGGAAGACGAAGTGCGCCCCGCCCAGGGTGGGGGAGAGGCCGTAGGTGGAGGCGATGGTCTGGAGGGTGGCACCGCCGGGATCCCGGATCTGGCTCTCCCGTGGGCGGCCCCGGACGGGCCAGGGGTCGTTTGTAGGCCCTTCGGGCAGGGCGAAGCGGGTCCACTCCACCCGCTGGGGATTCCCATTCAGGTCCTGAAAGGTCACAGTCACTTCCCTATAGCCCAGGAAGAGGCCGCCGGTTACCGGAACTCCTCCTCCGCCATCGGGAAAATCTCCCACGACGGGCCATTTGCAGGCAGCTTGGTCTT
This sequence comes from Anaerolineae bacterium, assembly GCA_028275425.1. Lineage (GTDB taxonomy): Bacteria > Chloroflexota > Anaerolineae > SpSt-600 > SpSt-600 > SpSt-600. The sequence continues at coordinate 8,071 of JAPWUT010000013.1, forward strand.
CGTTGTGTAGATAACAGCGCCCCCGGCTATCGCCGCTGTAATTGTACACCTCCTTCCAGCCGCCCCCAAGGCCATCGGTCACCTGCCGCCAGGCCACCCGGTAGTTCCAGCCCTGCCGGTAGCCGCCATCGGGGGTCTCATAACCGGCCGTGATGACTCCACCGTAGCCGTTATCCAACCGCACCAAACGAGGATAGACGAAGCGCGCCTGATCCCAGTCCCAGGTGCAGCCATCGCACCAGCCCTTGTTCCAGTATCCCTGATACCCGAAGGTGATGGGGGGAAGGGCTTTCCAGGTGCTCCCCTCCGGCGCCCACTCTTGAAGAGCCGTGAGAACGCGCAGTCGCTTGTTCGTCTCGTCCTCAGGGATGAACGTCCCGTAGGTGAACCGCCACTCTCGGGTAGCCATCCAGGAGCCGTCCGATTTTCTGCGCTCCAGAATGACTTTCTGCACCGCTTTCGTCTGCCAGAAGATGGGCACAGAGCCATGGACGATTGGATCTCCCCAGCTATCTGGCAGGCTGCATTTATCATTAGGCCCATTTCCGTTGTCGCGGTAATCCCAGACGATTTGTACCCTTGTCCCAGGATACTCTATACGGGTCAGATAACTGGCCCGCTCCGAATCGCTCTCGTTCGGATGACAGCCGATATTGCACAGGCTACATTGCTGTGCTCGCGTCTCCTCCTCGTAAGTGAAGGTTACCTTAGCTCCAGTGGGGTAGATAATTTCCTTTACCCTCCAGCGGGCTGTGGCGTTTCTTGCTGGCCCTATTGCCCCCCGCAGGGTTTGGCGGCTGTCAGGGGTAGTACCAAATAGATAGCGGGTACCGTCACGCAAGGTCACTTCCCAAAAGCCGTTCTCCGGCCCCGGCTTCCATTCAATACGCCAGAATCGCTCGTCCTCGGTGCGGAAGCGGTAAGTGGTGGAGACTGGCCCGGAGTACTGAACATCGGCAGGAAGTGAGGTCTCCGGCACCAGCTTTATCGCTTCTCCGTTTAAGGCCAGCAAGGGTACGGGGTCCCAGCACAGGTAGTAGTGCTCCCCATCCCAGCACCGTCGCACGTTCCGCCACAGCACCTCCGCTACGTCCAGGCTCCAACCCCAGCCTACTCCATCAGATTGAGCCCAGGTCAAAACCCCATCCATCCGTCGACTGTTGTATGTCAAAGTGAAAGGTGGCCTTATCCCGCCAGGGCCTATGGGCAGGTCAAATGGATATTCCCACACTAAAGCCCCTGCGAAGCGGTCCACCCGGGTATCGTTGAAATTGAGTATCCAACCACTTTCCTTCACCCCTTGGCTTCCAACTCCAAACAATGAGAGATGGTCAATTGTGAAGGCTACTATCTCTGCTTGTTCATCTATCAAAGTTGGGGTGATGGTCTCCCATGCTCGCCGTTTCTCATTCCAATAGCCTATCCAAGGCCGCAGCCAGTCAGGTCGGGAGGCCCAGTTCACCAACTCCCCTATTTGTAAGGTTACTTTCAAAGGTTCGGGGAAATGTGCAAGCTCTCTCCCTTTATCATCCACGCCTTTAAGGTCAAAGGCTAAAGCCACCCCCACTTGCCCTGCCCCCAGCCTCTGGATCCCCAGCACAGTCAGGTGCAACCAGGCCAATGGTACTCCCTTGGGCACCTCTACGGTTACTCGGCCTTGGAGAAACTTGGCAGCTGTGCCTGGGACGATAGGGACACTCTCCTTCAAAGGCGTGGGGGTAACGGGAGGGGGTGTTGGGGAAGGCAAAGGGCTCTGGAAGAGCGGCGCGCCCAAGAGACGTCTTGGGTGGAGGGAAGGGGCTCCTTGGGGGATGGAAAGTGGCGAGCTCAATAAACTTACAATTACCATCGTAACTATAGGACGCAGCCACCGATTCATTGGGCCTCCTCTTTTTAAAAAGAATACCAAGGATAGGCTATTGAGTCAAATCCTGAGAGTTTTGTCCCAGGGCTTTCCAGTTTTTATGGCTGTAAGCTGATGAGCGAAATTAGGTCCCCAGCCAGCCCCGGCGCTTAAAGCCTTGGGGTTAGGGATTTTAGCCAGAACTAACTTGCTCTGTGGCCCCACTTTCAACCCAAGAAAAGAACTGGAAAGCCCTAAGGGGAAGGCTCTGCTGCCAGTTCGGCAATGGTTATTCTCTCCAGCTCTTTGAGGAGCAGGCTTTGTAGATGGCACCAATGCCCTCGGACCGGGCACGTATCGCCGAAGGGGCAGCTGGCAGGGTCTTCTACGCACTTTGATATGACAAATATTGGTTCAAAGTGGAGGACAACGTCTTTGAGGGAAATTTCCGTAGCCGGGCGCCCAAGGCTTATCCCGCCACTTCGCCCCTGTAAGGCTTTGATGAACCCGCCACGGGCCAGCTTAGCCACTACCCTTGCCGCATATTGCTTGGGAATTTGCATCTCTTTCTGCAATTCCCTTGTAGTCACTACCGCTTCCGGCCCTCTCCTCGCCAAAGCTAAGAGCAAGCGGATGGCATAATCGGTCTCTCGGCGAATGCGCACCATCTTGAAAACCCCTTTTTGCTTAATTATACATCAGAGGGCACCCAAAGCAAGCCCGGCCCTCGGCTTAAAATTTTAAGGCCTCATCAATACTACTGAAATCGGCTCTTGACTAAGTTTAGGAAGTTTGGTATAATTCCCCAAAAACTAAGCCGAGGAGGTGGGTTATGGAGAGGATAGTAGGAACATGCCCAGCTTGCGGAGCACAGATGGCCGTAAAAAGGCTCCAGTGCCCGGAGTGCGGGACCTCTATTGAGGGCAACTTTGATTTGGGGAGGCTCTACCGCCTTACCCCAGAGCAGATGCAGTTTATAGAGCTTTTCCTCCAGTGCGAGGGGAAGCTAAACAAGGTCCAGAAAATCTTGAACGTCTCTTACCCCACGGCAAAAGCTCGCCTCTTGGATGCCTTAAGGGCAATGGGTTATGAGGTGAAGAAGGAGCCGGCTGTGCTCCGTAGGAGGAGGAAGGCCACTCCTACTCCCTAAGGACGGAGGGGAATTTGGGGTTCATAAGGATGATGAACCCCGAAAAGGACCTGGAAGGGCTCGCTGACCTTTTAGAGGAAGCCTTCGGGTCCGATTTGAGCCAGGAAGGCCAAGAATTAATCCGGGACCTCCGGCTCCTGGGGAAAATGGGGCCGCTGAGCGGTTTGCTTTTCGCCCTGGATTCGGCCCTTAGGGGAGAATTCAAGGGCTTCGTCTGGGATGAAGGGGGGAAGGTGGCGGGGAACGTTTCGGTTAGCCAAGCGGGTTGGGACCGCTGGCACATAAGCAATGTGGCTGTGGCTTCGGCCTACCGCTCCCGAGGGATAGCCCGCCGCCTGATGCAGGCTGCCCTAACTTACATATGGGAACAGGGCGGACGGTGGGTAACCCTACAGGTGAGGGAGGATAACCCAGTGGCCGTATCCCTCTACAGAAGCTTGGGGTTTGAGGAGCTGGGGAAAGTAGTGGAGATGGAATTGGAAGTCCCAGCTAAGCCCCTTCCCCCCGGTAACCAGGCGGTAGAGTTTGATTTGTCCCGCTGGATGGATGAGTATGAATTGGCCACGGAGTCAATCCCTTCAGGCCTTCTGTGGCTGGAAAGACCAAGCCCCGAAGGCTTCCGCCCCCTATCCTTCAACCCCTTTCTGAACCGCTTGGCCTATCTGGCCCAGGGATATGACCTACACCATGTCATGGTCCTCAAGGACGGGGAAATGGTGGCCACTGCGGCCTTGTGGAAGAGCCTTTGGGGCAAAAGGCACAAACTCCAATTCCTAATCCACCCAGAAGTTCGCGGGGAAGTTGAAGAGGCTTTGGCCAGAAGCATCCTAAAGCCATTAGCCAAACCTTTCCGAGGGGTAGCCTATACTAAAATCCCCGCCGAATACGAGGAGCTGGTCCGAATTCTGGAAAAGGCAGGTTTCAAGACGGTGCGGGTGTTAATTCAAATGCGGCTGGATTTGGAAAGCGCCGATAAGGAGGTGCTGTCCTATGGAAGAGGCGAAGATGAAGATTTTGAAGATGCTTGAGGAGGGGAAGATAACGGCCGAGGAGGCAATAAGGCTGCTGGAAGCTCTGGAAGGACCACGCCGCTGGGAACCACCTTCCGGCCAATGGTTCCGGGTGACGGTCACAGACCTGCACACGGGGAAGCAAAAAGTTAACATAACTTTACCTTTAGGCCTCGTGAACTTCGGCTTCAGCATCGGCTCCAGGTTTTTCCCACGCTGGGAAGAAATTTGGGAGAAGGTAAAGGCAGGAGCGCGGGGCAAGATTGTGGATTTGGAGGATGAAGAGGAAGGGGAGAAGGTGGAAATCTACATTGAGTGAGGTGGAAAATGCGCCGTTTCCTCATAAGGTGGTTCATAAACACTGTCGCCATTTGGGCTGCAGTGCAGCTTGTCCCCGGAATTGAGTTCCGCGGGAACTGGCAGGGTTTGGCTATCCTGGCCCTAATTTTCGGCGTAATTAACGCCCTGATTGGCCCTATCCTCAGGTTCTTGACTTGCCCGCTCGTAATCCTCACTCTGGGCCTCTTCACCTTGGTGATAAACGCCATCCTGCTGGCCCTCACTTCTTGGGTGGGGCAAATGCTTGGCTTCCCCTTTTACATACGCGACCCCCTTTCAGCTCTGTGGGGGGCGATTGTGATAAGCGTGGTGAGCATAATTTTGAGCCTTCTTCTACGGGAAGAGAGATGAAGCTTGAGGCTTTGCTGGAAGAAATCCGGGAAGCCGGCTTATTCCTCCAAGCCTTTGGCTCGGCTGAAGCCGAAATTTCGGGGGTTGTCCACGATTCCCGGATGGTTAAAGGCGGGGAAGTCTTCGTGGCGATACCCGGCCTCAGCCACGATGGCCACCAGTTCATCCCTCAAGCCGTGGAAAGAGGAGCTACCGCCGTAGTAGGCGAGAAAGCTATCCCCGACCTCCCTGTCCCTTACGTTCAGGTCAGAGATTCCCGCCACGCCTTAGCCATACTCTCGGCGGCTTTCTATGGCCACCCAGGCCGCAAGCTCCGGGTAATCGGGGTGACCGGGACCGATGGCAAGACTACCACGGTCAACTTAATCCACTCTATCTTGGAGGCAGCCGGCTACAAGGCCGGGATGATAAGCACGGTGAATGCGCGCATAGGCGATAGGGTTTACGATACCGGCCTCCACACCACAACCCCCGAAGCCCCCGATGTCCAATTCTACCTGGCCGAGATGGTTAAAGCCGGAGCTCAGTACGCCGTCTTAGAAGCCACCTCCCACGGCCTCCACCAGCATCGGGTCACAGGCTGCGAGTTTGACGTGGCTGTGGTCACCAACATCACGCACGAGCACCTTGATTACCATCAGACTTACGAAGCCTATCGGGAATCCAAGGCCATCCTTTTCCGCAGCCTCTCAACCTCTTTCCGAAAGCCAGGGGTCCCCAAAGTGGCGGTGATAAACGCCGACGATTCTTCCGCCCCTTACTTGCTTTCCATCCCCGCTGATGTTTACATAACCTATGGTCTCGGTCCTCAGGCCAATGTTAGGGCTGAAGAAATCCAGGCCGATTTTGACGGCTTAAGCTTCAAAGTCCTCTTCCCCGGAGTGGAATTAAAGGTGGAAAGTCGGCTGGTAGGGATGTTCAATGTCTACAACATCCTTGCCGCAGCCGCGGCTGCTCTATCCCAAGGCATACCACCCGATGCTATCGCCGAGGGGGTCAGGAGGGTTGAGAGGGTTAGGGGGAGGATGGAGAGGGTGGACTTAGGCCAGGATTTTACGGTGATTGTGGATTTTGCCCATACTCCGCGCTCTTTGGAAGAAGCCTTGAAGACCTGCCGACCCTGGACGAAGGGCAGGCTGGTGGTGGTCTTCGGGTGTGCGGGGCTAAGGGATCGGGCCAAACGGCCGATGATGGGGGAGATAGCCGGCCGCTTAGCCGATTTGGCAGTGCTTACGGCCGAGGACCCAAGGACGGAAGATGTTAACGAAATCATAAGGCAGATAGCTGAGGGGTGCCAGCGGGCAGGCCGCAGGGAAGGCGAAGGTTATGTAGCCATACCTGACCGCAGGGAGGCGATTGAGTGGGCTATTGCCAATGCTCAGCCAGGAGACCTAATCCTCATCACTGGCAAAGGCCACGAGCAATCAATGTGCATCGGGACTGTGGAGTATCCTTGGGATGAGTTTGAGGCAGTGAGGAGCGCCCTCAAGCGCCGCTTCAAATGCTCTCAAGCCTCTTGAAGATTACATCGCAATGGCGAACATAGCGCTCCGGCTTAAGCAAGGATTCAATCTCCTCCGGGCTTAAAATGGTCGGAGGGATAGCTTCTCTGAGCAATTGGCCGAAGTTTCTCTTTTCTTCCCACGCTTTCAAAGCCAAGCCCTGGACCAGCTCATAAGCTTCTATCCTCGTCATGCCCTTCTCTATCAGGGCCGTCATCACTGCTTCCGAAGCGTAAAGGCCGAGGCTGCGCGCCACATTCTCCGCCATTTTCTCCGGATTGATTTTGAGGTTGCGGATGAGCCAGGCGAAGCGGGCAAGGAGGTAATCAAGGAGGCAGAAAGCCTGGGGGAAGATGAACCTTTCCACTACCGAGTGGCTCATGTCCCTTTCAAGCCAAAGGGGTATGTTTTCCAAGGCTGATAGGAGGTATCCTCTCAGGAGGCGAGCTATGCCGCAGAGCCTTTCGGCCAGGATTGGATTGCGTTTGTGGGGCATGGCCGAGGAGCCTTTCTGCCCTGGGAGGAAAGGCTCTTCCAGCTCTCCTACCTCTGTGCGCTGCAAGTGGCGGATATCCTGGGCGAATTTCTCCACCGATGAAGCTGTAACAGCCAGGGCCCAGAGGCATTCGGCGTGGCGGTCCCTGCTTATGACCTGGCTTGAGGCCGGGTCGGGCTTAAGGCCGAGCTTGCGGCAAGCTAACTCCTCAACTTTCGGGTCCAGGGAGGCATAAGTTCCCACTGCCCCGGAGAATTTCCCAACGGATACGGCCTCCTGGGCTGCCTTTAGCCTATTGCGGTGGCGGGCCATTTCAAAAGCCCAGCGGGCGAAAACAACCCCCAAAGTTATGGGTTCGGCAAAGACCCCGTGCGTCCTGCCCATCATCAAAGTATCCTTGTGGCGGAAGGCCTGAGCTTTAAGCTCGGAGATGACTTCGTCCACATCGGCTAAAATTAAATCCATGGCTTCTTTCATCTGGAGGGCCAAGGCGCTATCCTTCACGTCTGATGAAGTGAGGCCGTAGTGGAGGAAGCGAGCTTCTTCTCCCACGTAGCTTGCGACATTCTCAAGGAAGGCAATCATATCGTGCTGAGTGCGGGCTTCAATTTTGGCAATCTCTTCGGGGTCAAAGCGGGCCCGGCTTTTTATAGCCTCAAGTGCCTCTTGGGGTATAACCCCTAATTCGGCCCAGGCCTCGCAAACCGCTATCTCCACCTCAAGCCACTTCTGATATTGGTTCTCCAGGCTCCATATCTTGAGCATCTGCGGACGTGCGTATCTTTCAAGCATCAGTTAATCCCTCCAGTGGTGCTTGCACCGCTAAGCGCAGCGGGGCAGTGTCAGTTGCAAGCACAGTTTGGGTGGCATGCCGTTTCAGTTGTACGCTCTTGTCGCAAAAGCCGGGCCGAATTGGCGAGGATTCCTAAATCCGGCAGTGATTGGGCAGCGGCGGCGAGCACAGGCGGCAAAATGCCCACGGCGGCCAGCGTTAACCCAATAAGGTTGTAGGCTGCGGTAAAAACGAGGTTCATCTTGACCACGCCCATTGTACGCCGAGCGATCCGCAAAAGCTCTGGCACAAGCGTCCAATCTTCGCGCATGAGGACAATGTGAGCGGCCTCAATGGCTATGTCTGTGCCTGCCGCACCCATGGCGATACCGACATCCGCTTGCGCTAAGGCGGGTGCATCGTTCACTCCGTCGCCGATCATCACCACTGTATGCCCTTGGGCCTGATAGTCCTTCACCACTTCAATCTTGTGTTCAGGCAACAGGTTGGCACGATACGGGACACCCAGTTTTTCGGCCAGCGCGGCAGCAGTGCGTTCGTTGTCACCAGTGAGCAATTCAACCCGTTTCACACCAAGGGCACGCAATTCGGACAGGGCAGCAGGGACCTCTGGGCGGAGCGTATCGGAAGCGGCCAGGACGGCCGCAGGTTCGTCATTGATAGCAACGAATAAGAGGGTTTTGCCCTGCTCTTCCAATTGGCGAACAATGGGCAACGATTCCACCGCAGGTATCAGACGGCGGTTCCCCACCGCGACAGCGTAACCGTTCACCTTGGCCCGAACGCCTAGTCCGGGAATGGCTTCAAAGTCTTCCGAGTCAAAAAGCCGCAGATTTTGAGCAAGGGCGGCGGTGCGCACGGCTTCGGCCAAAGGATGCTCCGAGTAGCGTTCGGCAGAAGCAGCGAGAGTGAGAATTTCAGAAGCAGACCAATCGTTGAGCGGGATGACATCGGTAATTTGAGGCCGACCCAGCGTGAGCGTCCCGGTTTTGTCAACAAGGACCACATCGGCGCGGGCTAATGACTCAAGGTACTTGCCACCTTTGATCAATAGCCCACGCTTCGCACTGGCGCCGATAGAGGCCAGCATCGCAATGGGCGTTGCCAGCGCAAAGGAGCAGGAGCAGGCCACAACCAGAACAGCAGCAGTGGAAAGCGGATTACGGCTGATGAGAAAGGTGAGCGCGGCGATCCCTGCGACGATGGGCAAGTAATAGGCGCTGAACTTGTCGGCAAGCCGTTGCACGTCGGCGCGATGGGCCTCGGCTTCTTCCACCATCTT
>JAPWUT010000172.1 GCA_028275425.1 Anaerolineae bacterium
GGATTGAGCTGGCCGCAGTTTACGCCATGCACCCTAAACTGGCCATCTTAGATGAGCCCGACTCCGGAATTGATGTCCTATCCTTAGAGGACATTGCCCGCCTTATACGCCGGATGGCCAGCGAAGGAATCACGGTGCTCCTCATCACCCATAGGGATGAGATGGTCCCCGTAGCTGATGTTGCTTCCCTGATATGCGGAGGGGAAATAATCCGCACCGGTGACCCGAAGGTTGTGCGGGAGCACTATGCTCGCCGGTGCATACCTTGTGAACTCGCAGAACCAGTGGAGAGCGAGGAGGATTATGAGCGTTACGTATAAGATAGCTACCGAGTTTGAGGCTATAGTAAAAGCATACGAAAAGGCCGGCGGAAAACCTGAAGTCTTCAAATCATCCCGGATAGCAAGCCTCGTGGTGAGCAGCAACAAAGTTTTAGCTGCCAATGAAATCCCCGGAATCCACATGGAAGCAGAAGAACTTCCCTCAGGGATTAGGGCCACGATAAGGGTAGAGCCTGGGGTTAAGTTAGAATACCCGGTGCACCTCTGCTTTGGTGTACTGCCTCAGGAAGGGGTCCAGGAGATTTACTCCCAATTTGAGATAGGGGATGGGGCGCAGGTGGCTTTCATCGCCCACTGCACCTTCCCCAATGCTTTAGATGTCAGGCACATCATGGACGCCACAATTCATGTGGGCAAAGGTGCCCTTATGCATTACCGCGAAAGCCACTACCACGGCGAAAGAGGCGGGACGGTGGTCCTTCCCAAAGCCAGGGTTGCGGTAGAAGAGGGTGGGCAATATTTCTCCGAGTTCAACCTCACAATTGGGCGAGTCGGAAGGTTGGAGTTGGATTATGTGGTGGATGTAGGGCCTTATGGGGTAGCAGAGCTTGTCGCCAAAGCATACGGTTACGGCGATGATTCCATCTTGGTAAAAGAGGCCATTCGCCTCAATGGGGAGAAAGCGAGGGGCTTGGCTAAATCGCGCATAGCCGTGAGAGAAAAAGCCAGGAGCGAAGTCCATGGCGTTACCGAAGGCAATGCCCCATTTACACGAGGGCATGTGGATTGCATTGAAATAGTGCGGGATGAAGCCATAGCCATTGCCGTCCCACTGGTTTCGGTCAGGCACCCCAGTGCCTACGTCACCCATGAAGCAGCCATAGGAACGGTGGATAAAAAGGGGTTAGAGACCCTAATGGCCCGTGGCCTTTCGGAGGAAGAGGCAGTAGATGTTATCATAAAGGGAATGCTGGGAGGGTGAAATGGCCATAACTCGGGAAGAAGTGGAGCACATAGCGGAATTGGCCAAGCTTTACTTGACCGAAGAGGAAAAGGAGAAGATGCAGCGCCAGCTTTCGGCAATCCTGGATTACTTTGCCATGCTTCAGGAAATTGATACTTCTTTGATTCCCCCCACGGCCACTGTGCTCCCCCTTCGCAATGTCATGCGGGAGGATACGCCTGCCCCGTCTTTTGACAGGGATAAAATCTTGGCCAATGCCCCTCAGAAGGTTGAGGGCTACGTAAAAGTCAAAGTTGTTCTGGAGTAGCAAGCAATGGAATCAGCCCTGCACCATCTCTCCATTTACCAGGCTCATAAGCTTTTGAAAGAAGGCCAGACGACTTCGGTTGAGCTTACTGAGGCTGTCCTCAGGCAGATTGAGAAAGTGGAAGGCCTTGTCAAAGCCTACATCACCATAACCCCGGAGCTTGCTCTCAAACAAGCTCGCCTTGCCGATGAAAAGATATTGCGGCACCGGAAGGCAGGGGAAAGCTTCAGCCCACTGCTGGGCATCCCTATCTCCATCAAGGACATAATTTGCACCGAGGGGATACGCACCACCTGTGCCTCTCGCATCTTGGAAAACTTCTTCCCTCCCTATGATGCCACCGTTGTAGAGAAGCTTAAGGAAGCCGGGGCCGTGATAGTGGGAAAGACGAACCTGGACGAGTTCGCGATGGGTTCTTCTACCGAGAACTCAGCCTTTTTCCCAACCCGCAACCCGTGGGATTTGGAGAGGGTTCCAGGGGGGTCAAGTGGTGGAAGCGCGGCGGCTGTAGCGGCCGGAGAATGCCTCGGCTCCTTGGGGACGGATACCGGTGGCAGTGTGCGTCAGCCGGCGGCATTCTGTGGGGTTACCGGCCTCAAGCCTTCCTATGGCCGTGTGAGCCGCTATGGCCTTGTGGCCTTTGCTTCTTCCCTGGACCAAATCGGCCCGATAACTAAGGATGTTACAGATGCTGCTTTGCTTCTATCCGTCATTGCCGGACATGACCCCAAAGATTCCACCTCTGTTGATTATCCGGTCCCCGATTACCTCAAGGCCCTTGTCCCTGAGGTGAAGGGGGTAAGAGTGGGTGTGCCCAAGGAGTATTTCATTGAAGGGATGGAGGAAGGGGTTGAGAAGGCAATTCGGGAGGCAATAGATTGCCTGGAGGAGCTTGGGGCGGAGGTCGTGGAGATAAGCCTACCTCACACCAAGTATGCCCTTCCAACCTATTACCTCATAGCTCCGGCGGAGGCTTCGGCCAACCTTGCCCGTTACGATGGGGTTAAGTACGGGCTTTACATCCCTGCTTCCGAACTGTGGGAGGAATACCGTCTGACCAGGGGGAACGGCTTTGGACCTGAGGTAAAAAGGCGCATAATGCTTGGAACCTACGCCCTTTCGGCCGGCTATTACGATGCTTATTACCTTAAGGCTCAGAAAGTGCGCACCCTCATCAAAAAAGATTTTGATGAAGCTTTTGAGAAAGTGGATGTAATCGTTGCTCCTACTTCCCCCACGGTGGCTTTCAAGCTTGGGGAGAAGGTGGAAGACCCGCTCAAAATGTATCTTTCCGATGTCTTCACAATCCCCGTTAACCTGGCGGGGATTTGTGCCATATCCATCCCTTGCGGCTTTTCCGAAGGCTTACCCGTGGGCTTGCAGGTAATGGGCCCGGCTTTCGGGGAGGAGAAAATCCTCAGAGTCGCCTACGCTTACGAGCAAGCCACCCAATGGCACCTGAAAAGACCACCTCTCTAAGGAGGCGAGCATGAAGGTGATAGACTTCCACGTCCACATCTTCCCGCCAGAGGTCATAAAGAACAAGGAGAAGTTCTTCCAAAGGGACCGCTGGTTTGAGGTCCTTTACTCCAGCCCCAGGGCTAAGATGATTACGGCGGATGAGCTCATCCAAGTTATGGATGAGGATGGGGTGGATGCAGCCGTAGCCTTCTCCTTCGCTTGGTCCGATATGGGCCTTTGTCGTTGCTGCAACGATTACGTCTTGGATGCGATGAAGCGTTACCCAGGCCGGATTTATGGCTTTGCTGCTGTCCAGCCCAGAGCTGGGAACGAGGCGGTTCGGGAGATAGAGCGGTGCATTGAGGCGGGGATGAAGGGCATAGGGGAATTGATGCCCAACGGGCAAGGTTATGCTTTGGATGATGAGGACATAATGACCCCTGTGGTAGCGGCTGCGGTGGCTTACGATGTCCCCCTGATGGTTCACACAAGCGAGCCGGTTGGGCACAATTACCGGGGTAAAGGCACCATAAGTCCTGGAATTGTCTATAACTTCATTCAAAACCATCCGGAGCTGACTTTGGTGTGCAGCCACTGGGGAGGGGGGCTTCCGTTTTACGAGCTTATGCCTAAGGTTCGGGAGAAATTGGCTCGTGTTTATTACGATACGGCGGCTACGCCTTTCTTGTATGATATTCAGATTTTCCCCATCGTTGGGGAGATTTTGCGCTACAAGATTCTTTTCGGGACTGATTTTCCTCTTGTTAGGCCTGGGCCATTTATAGAGCAGATTAAGAATTCGGGTCTATCCCAGCGGGGGCTTGAGCGCATTTTGGGGGAAAATGCTGCTAAGCTTCTCAAGATAGAGGCCATTTAGCCTTTTGTTTTGCTCCCCCTTTATGGTTTTGTGGGGGGACACTCCCCACAACCCCCCGCCATAGGAGTTTGCGCCCCCCTGGACCCCCCGTTTGCCCACCCTCGTAGGCTTAGGGTTTGCCGGCGTATTGGGCCCCACTCGTGGCGGGGTTGCTAATGCGGACAACTCGCCCCCTATTTTAAAGTTCTTGGGGGCACATCCCCCAAACCCCCTGGGAGGGGGCTGCGCCCCCTCCACCTCCGTTTGGCCCACCCTCGTAGGCTTAGGGTTTGCCGGCGTATTGGGCCCCACTCGTGGGCGGGGTTGCAGGGGGTGGCTACTCGCCCCCTTTTATGGTTTTGTGGGGGGACACCCCCCA
>JAPWUT010000173.1 GCA_028275425.1 Anaerolineae bacterium
CCATAATATCTGTGGTAGGGAAATCGGATTCAGGCAAAACCACTTTGCTGGAGAGATTGATAGCTGAATTGAAAAGGCGTGGCTACCGGGTGGGAACTATAAAGCACGATACCCACGGCTTTGAAATAGACCACCCCGGCAAAGATTCCTGGCGCCATGCCCAGGCCGGAAGCGATGTGGTAGCCATAGCATCGCCCCAAAAACTGGCATTGATTAAAAAGCTGGAAAGCGAGCTTACCTTGGACGAAGTGGCCTCTTACATAACCGATGTGGACATAATCCTAACCGAAGGCTACAAAAGGGCAGATAAGCCCAAGATAGAGGTACACCGCAAGGTCGTGGGTGGAGAACTCCTCTGCTCACCCCAAGAACTGCTGGCTTTGGTTACCGATGAGCCCCTCAACATGCCCGTCCCCCAGTTCTCCTTTGAAGAAATAGGTGCCTTGGCTGACCTCATTGAGGAGAAGTTCCTCAAGCGGCGAGAATTCCCGTTGGTCTCAATCGTGGTGGACGGAAAGGGTGTGCCCATATTCAAAGATTTTACCCGGCAAATCGTAGCCAAAACAGTTAAAGGGATGGTCTCCGCCCTCCAGGGCGGGATAGGCCGTTTCATTTCCATAAAAATAGACCTTGGAGAAGGAGAGCAAAAATGACGAGGGTGCGCTGCTACATTGAGGACTGCATGTTCTGGAAAAAAGGGATATGCCAAGCAAAAGAGATAGAGATTGACCCCGATGAAGGATGCCTGACCTTCAAGTTGGAAGAGGAAGAAGAGGAAGAGGATTTCTTCTCCGACTGGGAAGAGGAAGGGCTTGATGAACTTGAAGAAGAATGGTAAGCCCGGGACCAACCCCTCCATCCGGCGTTACCTTCGTTCCGAGGCTTTACCAACCGCTTTTTGTCCAGGCTGTGGCCATGGCATCCTTATGGGAGCCATATTGAGGGCCATAGATGAACTTGGTCTGGACTTCAGCCGGATGGTCTTTGTCTCTGGGATAGGGTGCGCCGGCTGGATACCCAGCCCATACTTCGCTGCTGACACACTCCATACACTTCACGGCCGGGCAGTGGCCTGTGCCACGGGGGTAAAACTGGCTAACCCTTCACTCAAAGTTGTGGTCATAGGAGGCGATGGGGACCTGGCTTCCATTGGAGGAAACCACCTTATCCACGCCGCACGCCGCAATATTGAAATGACCGTAATCTGTGCCAACAACATGATTTATGGAATGACCGGAGGCCAGGTTACCCCCACGACTCCTACCGGCGCTTTTACCGTCACCACTCCAAAAGGTAACCCGGAAAGGCCTTTTGACCTTTGCAAGCTCATGGTAGGGGCTGGCGCTACTTACGTAGCCCGCTATTCCGTTTTCCACATCCACCAGCTTATAAAAGCTCTAAAAAAGGCCCTCATGCACCCAGGCTTCTCCTTCGTAGAAGTCCTAAGCTCTTGCCCAACCCATTATGGGAGGCAGAACAAACTCGGCGGCCCTTCCGAAATGCTCAAGTTCTGGAAGGAAAAATGCATTACCATTGAAAGAGCTTCCACCTTACCCCCGGAAGAACTTGAGGGGAAAATCCTCATCGGAGAGTTCACCACAGGAGGGCAAGATGTACGAAGTCACGGTCCTTAGGCACTTTGATGCTGCCCACAGCCTCCGCCTCTACGGGGGTAAATGCGAAAAACTCCACGGCCACCGCTACCAAGTGGCCGTTTCAGTCCGCTCGGAAAGCCTTGATGAGATAGGCTTGGCCTTTGATTTCACCGAGCTCAAGCGCATCTTGGATGAAAAAATAATCGCTCGCCTTGACCACAGCTACCTCAACGATATCCCACCCTTTGACACCGTGAACCCAAGCGCCGAGAACATCGCCACCTTTATATACCAAGAGCTGAAGAAGGCTTTGCCAGGGGTAAGGATAAGCAAAGTCCAAGTATGGGAATCGCCTGATGCCTGGGTTACTTACTGCCCTGAGGGTTGACAACTGTTGGCGAACGAAACCAGGACCAGCTGCTCCAAACCAAAAAGCCCGTGTATTTACCTGCGACTTTGACAATTCCGGCATGTAGTGTTAAAATAGCCTCAAGCCCGAAAGGGCTCCTGCGCACCTTAACAAAGTATCGGTCCGGGGGGCTGTGGCAGCGAATTCCCCTGCCACGTAAGACCGATAGGGTGATGGCGAAAACCAAGCCTAATTATGGGTTGGCTCACCTTACGAGCCCTACCGGGAGTTCCCCGGGAAGTAACGCCTGTGGAGAGGGGGAACACCCCTCGTTGAAGCAGGAAGCAGCCAGTCATTTGTTTCGCCCCAAGGGGTGAAATAAATGACTATGAGTTGCGGAACGGTGAAGGATGAAGGTAGGTATCGTAGGGGCGGGGATAACAGGCCTAACTGCAGCTTACGAGTTGGCTAAAAAAGGCCACTTTGTGGAGGTATTTGAAGCTTCCGAGAAAGTAGGCGGACTGGCTTCAGGCTTCAAAGACGAGGCCTGGGAATGGCCCCTGGAACGCTTCTACCACCATTGGTTTGCCTCGGACCACGCCGTCCTTGCCCTTTTAAAAGAACTTGGCCTTAAAGACAAAGCTTTCTTCCCCAGGCCCATAACTTCTATTTGGTACAAGGGAGAAGCTTACCCCTTTGATTCCCCCCCGGCAGTTCTGAAATTCCCGCACCTCTCGCTCCAGGGTAAAATCCGGTTTGGCCTCGTAGGCCTGTACCTCCGGTTGACCACTAAATGGGAGCCGCTGGAGAAGCATACTGCCCACGATTGGCTCTCCCGCCGGATGGGCTATGAAGCTTATTCGGTCCTTTGGAAGCCTCTCCTTGAAGGGAAATTTGGCCCAATCTATCAAGAAGTGAACATGGCCTGGTTCTGGGCTCGCCTCCACAAACGTAGCCCCCGCTTGGGCTACTTTGAAGGCGGGTTCCAAGCCTTTGCCGATGCTTTGGCTTCAAAGGTTGAAGAAATGGGTGGCATAATCCACCTTAAAAGCCCGGTTAAGCAGATAAAGCAGGAAGAAGATGGACGCCTGGAATTAGTAAGCACGGCTGGGGTCAAAAAGTTTGATGCCGTTCTCGCCACCTGCTCTCCTAAGATGTTAGCCGCAATCGTGAGAGGTTTACCTGAGGACTACGTGGAATACTTGGCCAAGCTTCGCTTCCTCGGAGCAGTTGTGCTCATATTAGCCCTAAAGCATCCCCTCACTTCGGGGCATTATTGGATAAACCTTCCCAAGGGCGAATTTCCCTTCCTGGCCTTAGTAGAGCACACGAATTACATCTCCCCTGAGCACTATGGCGGGGACCACATAGTATACCTTGGCGATTATGTGCCCACTACCCACGAATATTTTCGGCTGGGCAAGGAAAAGCTGGAGGAGCTTTTTATCCCTCACCTATCCCGTTTCAACCCCGCTTTCAAACCGGAGTGGATACGCAAGACCTGGCTCTTCCGGGAACCTTATGCCCAGCCTGTTCCTGTAGTCAATCAATCCAAGCTTGTCCCCACTATTGAGACCCCTCTACCTGGCCTCTATTGGGCTTCAATGCACCATGTATATCCGTGGGACCGGGGGACAAACTACTCGGTAGAACTGGGCAAGAGGGCCGCGGAGAAAATATCCAACCTCTGAGGGTGGTGGAAAGGGCGCAAGCCCCCTCTCCGAGGGTTTGGGGGATATGCCATTCCGGTCTAACCCCCTGACCCTTCAGGGAAAATTTGGCGGGACTCTCCCCTCTCCGCTCTGGAAGGGCAAAACGCTGGCGAACCTTCAGCCCACAGGGGTGGGCAAACAGGTGGTCCAGGGGGCGAAGCCCCCTGGCAGGGGGTTTGGGGGATGTGCCCCCAGAATTTTGAAAGAGGGGGCGAGCAGCCCCCCCTTGGTAACCTTGCCACGAGTGGGACCCAAAACGTTGGCAAACCCTAAGCCCACGGGGGTGGGGAACTGGGGGTGGAGGGGGCGCAGCCCCCTCCCAGGGGGCATGGGGGATGTGCCCCCACAAAACCATAAAAGGGGGCGAGTAGCCCCCATTAGCAACCCCACCACGAGTGGGACCCAAAGCGTTGGCAAACCCTCAGCCTACGGGGGTGGGCAAATGGGGGTCCAGGGGGCGGAGCCCCCTGGCGGGGGTTGTGGGGGTGTCCCCCCACAAAACCTTAAAAGGGGACGAGTAGCCAACCCCGGCAACCCCGCCACGAATGGGACCCAAAACGTTGGCGAACCCTAAGCCAACGAGGGCGGG
>JAPWUT010000174.1 GCA_028275425.1 Anaerolineae bacterium
CATCGGAGCCGAGGTGCACAAGTTCCCGAGAGCTGCTCGTCCGCGAGGTCTTTCCCCAGAGAGCCCACGTTATGGCATCCAAGATGGCCGATTTGCCGCTTCCGTTTTCCCCCCAGAGGCAAGCTACGCTGATATCGGCAAAGTCCAGCTCTACGGGGCCACGGTAGCTCAAAAAGTTCTCCAGCCTGAGTTTTACGGGTATCATCCCCCTCCCTCCACAGTTTCCACAGGTTTCCACAGCCCTGTGGAAATTTTAACCTCTACCACCTTTCAAGTCAAAATAAAAAGACAGTAGTAGTAGGCCTGTGGATTCTGGGGAAACTGTGGAAAGCTCTCAGCGCTTGAGGAGGTAATCCTTGATAAGGGAAAGTTGCTTGCCGACCTTCTCGTCAGTTTCAAGGAGGCGGGAGACTCTTTCGCAGCCATAGACCACGGTGGTGTGGTCTTTCTTGCCTAAGAGCTTGGCAATTTGGGGGAAGGAGAGGGAAAGGCAATCCTTGAGGAGGTACATGGCCATCTGGCGAGCAAGGTTGAGTTCTTTGCTGCGCCGATTGCTCTTTAAGTCTTCCGGGGATAGGTTGAAGAAAGCGGCTACGGATTCTATAACCTTATCCGGGGAAAGCTTTTCCTCCCCGTCTTTTTGCAAAGCTATGTAGGCTGTCTCCAGCGTGGGCTTCATCCCCATAAAATGGATGTAAGCTATGAATCGGTTTAGAGCTCCCTCCAATTCCCTCACGCTGCCTTGGATTTGAGAAGCGATGAATTCCAATACTTCGTCCGGAAGTTCCAATCCTCTGCGGGAGGCTTTGGATTTCAAGATGGCGATGCGGGTTTGGAGGTCGGGGGGTTGGATTTCTACAACAAGTCCACCTTCAAACCTGGACCTTAACCTCTCCGCCAAGGGGTGTATTGTTTTTGGCGGCCGGTCACTGGCGATAACGATTTGCTTTTGGCATTTGTGGAGGGCATTGAAAGTGTGGAAGAGCTCCTCCTGGACTCCTTCCTTCCCCGCCAGGAATTGGATGTCATCTATGAGGAAAAGGTCAATTGAGCGGTAGCGGAGGCGGAAATCTCCGGTGCGTTTGTGACGGATGGAGTTTATGAAGTCGTTTGTGAAATCTTCTGCGGAAACGTAAAGGGCTTTCCGGTGGTTTTTGGTGGCTTGGTGGCCTATAGCATGGAGTAGGTGGGTTTTGCCGAGGCCTACGCCCCCGTAGATGAAGAGGGGATTGTAAGCTTGGTCTTTACCTGTGGCTACAGCCAAAGCCGCATTGTAGGCCAGCTTATTCCCCGGCCCTACGGTAAAAGTCTCAAATGTGTAATCGGGGTGGAAGGAGAAGGATTTGGCTTTCTCTTGGAGTAGAGGTGGCACTTCCTTGGGCTGGGGAGGAGAGGGGGGTTGAACCACGAAGTGTATCTCCACCGTTCTCCCCATGATGCTGGAAGCGGTCCTCTTTATGAGGCCCAGAAGTCTATTTTCAAGCCAGTCTTTGGCGAAGGCGGTCGGCACCCCTATCACGAATGTCCCATCTTCGTAACCCAAAAAAGTAGTGCCCCGCAGCCAGGTATCAAATGTGGCCTTGGTCATTTTAAGTTGTAATTCTCCAATAGTAGCTTGCCATGCCTCTTCTGGCTTCACGGGGAATCCTCCATGAGCAATGGGCAAGATACATTTTAGCCTTTAGCCGATTGGGTGGCAATGGCCTCTGAGGAAGTAGCAATTTTATCCTTTAGCGTTATACCACTAATGGTTGGGGTGCGGCCCCATGGCAAAGCCTAAAGGAAGAGGAACCGCACTCCGCTTTTGGCCTCACTTTTTTAAGCTTGCCCACTTTCTTACTCCGTGCTATACTTTACCGGCGCCACAAACCGGGGGAGGATAAGGTCATGCCCGACCGTCAAACTCTCATGCAGCTAAGCAAAGAGGAGCTCATCGGCCTTTTGGAGGATGCGGCCAGGAATTGGCTCGCCCACGATGGCCTGTGGTTTTTGGCCGTAGAGGAAGCCTGCGGGATGGATATGGCTATCAAGTTGGACCAGAAGGCCTGGGAGCAGTTTTCGGCGATTGAGGCCAAGAGGATAATGAAGAGGCTGGGGATGGAGCCGGGGGGAGGCCTTAAGGCCCTCAAGAAAGCCCTTCAGTATCGCCTCTATTCTTACATAAACCGCCAGGAGATACTGGAGCCCGATGAGAATACCCTCATATTCCGGATGAACGAATGCCGGGTTCAGGAAGCGCGTAAGAGCAAGGGCCTCCCCGATTTCCCCTGCAAATCCGTCGGTTTAGTGGAATATTCAGTTTTTGCCCGCACCATTGACCCTCGCATAAAGACCCGGTGCATAGCTTGCCCACCCGACCCTCATCCTCCCGAATTTTGGTGCGCGTGGGAGTTCAAATTGGAGGAATAAGGGGATGGCCCGCATAGGCCTTAACGCCCGGAACGATGTCTTCTTCCCCGAGGAAGACTTTAGGCTCATTCAAGAAGCGCGCATTGAAACCCTCAAAATCCTCTCCCTGACCGAGGTCTCAGTTTGCGAGAGGATTCGGAGGGAAAATCCATCCGTAGAGTTCATCGTCAGGCTTTGGGACAAAGGCTTTGGATTGGGAAAGCATCCCACGCCTCAGGAGTTTGTGGAAAGAGTTGCGCCCCGCATCCAAGCCTTCCGCCCCTATGCCGAGAAGTTTGAGATTCACAATGAGCCCAACCATTTCCACAGGCTTGAAGGATGGGGCTCGTCCGATGAGCAGGCGAGGGACTTCAGGGATTGGTATCTTGAGGTATTGAGGAGGCTTAGGGAGCTCTTCCCCTGGGCTAAATTTGGCTTCCCAGGCTTGGCTATAAATTACCCCCATCGGGACCTGGAGTGGCTTGAGATTTGCCGGGATGCCGTTGAAGAGTCCGATTGGCTCGGTTGCCACTGCTATTGGCAGTACGAGAACCACCTTTCCCCGGAATGGGGCTTGAGGTTCAAGCTGTACCACGAACTTTTCCCCCACAAGCCCATTGAGATAACAGAATTTGGCGATTCAACCCCGAACCTTTCGCCTGAGGATATGGCCAGGAAGTATGTGGAGTATTACCAGGAGCTCTACAAGTATCCCTATGTGAACTCGGCTTGTTCTTTCATCGCTTCTTCTCCCGACCCCGCTTGGGCTCCTTTTGCCTGGCGGACCGAGGAAGGGGTATTCCGGCCGGTGGTTCAAGCCGTGGCCAAAATGCCCAGAAGGCCTCCGGCCAGGTACTTTGAAGAGACCGGCTTCAGCGTTGGCCGTCCTTTCTTGGACCTGCTGGACAAAATCGGTCTGGAAATCTGCGGCTTGCCCCTTTCTCAGGAAGTGGAAGAGGATGGGGTTCGGGTCCAGTATTTCCAGAAGGTCTTGATGGTGCGCCTTCCTTCGGGCGAGGCGGCCCTGGGTAATGCAGGGGAGAGGTTGCTAAAGCTTAAGGAGGAATTGGAAGGGCTTAGGGCAAGCCTTGAAGGCCCAGCGCCGGTCCTGGAGCCAATCATAGAGGACATCTCGGCGAGGCTCCCCAGGCATCCTTCGGAGCGCTATTCTCGGAGGGAGCTTTCGGCCATAAAATACTTGGTTGTGCACCATTCGGCCATTCCGCCCGATAAGGGCCCTGAAGTCATTGCCCGCTATCATGTGGAAAAGCAGGGTTGGCCAGGTATTGGTTACCATTACTTCATTGACCCCCAGGGCAAAATTTACCAGACAAACCCTCTGGAGGTAATCTCTTACCATGCCCGCGCTTACAACTCTTCCGGAGTGGGCATTTGCCTGGCCGGAGATTTCACCAATTCTACTCCGCCCATGGCTCAGATTTCAGCTCTCGGTCACCTCTGCGCTTTCCTCCTTGAGAAGTTAGGCCTTGATAAGAGCGCCATCGTCGGCCACCAAGAGCTTGTCCCCACGATATGCCCAGGAGGTAAGTGGAAGGAATGGAAGAGCCTGGTGCTCAAGGCTGTGGATGAGGCTCCGCGCCAAGGCTTCAAGCCCCTTTACCACTACATGCTTTTTTGGCAGAAGGGGGATAATTGGGCTTCTGAGGAATGGGAAGCGGCCAGGAATTACGTGGCCAAGTTCCGGCCTACCTGCGGGTTCTCCGTTAAGGAGGCCCTCCAGGCTCGCTACGTAACCATCGTTGGGGACGAAGACAAAGTAGGGAAGGATGCGGAAGAGCTTCTAATCCGCTCCGGCTGCAAAGTTGAGCGCCTTTCTTATGCTGATATCGCCTCTT